>JAYUYB010000410.1:0-1510 GCA_043752655.1 Chloroflexota bacterium | reverse complement strand
CGCGTGCAGGCCGCCGGGCGCCGTCTGCTGCCGCTCAGCCTGGACGTCGCCGCCGACGATGCGGCCGCGCAGGCGCTGGCTGCCGCAAAGGCCGAGCTAGGCGGCGCGCACATCCTGGTAAACAACGCGGGCATCCAGCGCCGCCACCCCGCCGCCGAGTTTCCCCTCGCCGACTGGGACGCCGTGCTGAACGTGAACCTGCGCGCCGTCTGGAGCTTCTGCCAGCTATTTGGCGGCGAGATGCTGCGCAGCGGCGGGGGCAAGATCATCAACGTGGCCTCGCTGCTCAGCTTCCAGGGCGGCTACAGCGTTGCGGCCTACGCCGCCAGCAAGCACGCCGTGGCCGGGCTCACCAAGGCGCTCTGCAACGAGTGGGCCGCGCGCGGCGTGAACGTGAACGCGATCGCCCCCGGCTACATGGCCACCGACATGAACGAGCGCCTGCTGGCCGACCCCGAGCGCAACGCCGCAATCAGCGCACGTATCCCCGCCGGTCGCTGGGGCGTTCCCGCCGACATGGGCGGCGTCGCCGTCTTCCTCGCCTCACACGCCTCCGACTACCTGCACGGCCAGGTGATCGCGGTGGACGGCGGCTGGATGGCGCGCTAGGGCGATTGGAGCTTGCAGATTGCGCCGCAGCAATTACGGCTCCTGCACAACCGTGAAGCCCAGGCGCTCGTAGAGCTGCTGCGCAGGGGCGTTGCCGTCGGTCACATACAGCGTGAGCTGTGTGTAGCCCTGCGCCCACAGCGCACGCATGCTCTGGCGCAGCACAAAACGACCTAGCCCCTGCTGCTGCTGGCGCGGGGCAACCATCACGAACGCAACCAGCGGCGCCGCGTTCCAGAGCGTGATCAGGCAGGCCGCAGCGAGCGCTCCATTGGCCTCCACCACAAACGAGCAGCGTTCCAGATATGGCCCGTACGCGCCGGCCAGCGTGTGGTCGATCTCGGCAAGCGCCTCGGCGGGCGTCTCGCCCTCGTCATCGATTGTGCCGCTGTAGGCGGCGATCAGCAGCTCCGCCAGGGCCTGTCGATCCTCGGCAGTGGCGGTGCGCGACGGCCACTTATCGTCCGGTGGCAGCTCGCCCAGCCCCACCTGCAGCTTCAAACGTCGTTTGCTCATGCGCGCTCCATTATGGGCTGGCAATCTGTGTCATCTGTGAAAAATATGTCCGACACGCAGCTGTCGCCGCAGCCCTACGTGGTATCATACAGCTGTGATCCCACAGCCGACCAACGAGGTGAGCCATGGTGACCGAAGATATGGTGCGCGCCGCCCTTAGCAATGTGATCGACCCCGAGATTGGCCTCGACATCGTGAACCTTGGCCTGATCTACCGCGTAGATGTGCTCGATGAGGGCCGCAAGGTCGATATCGACATGACCCTGACCACGCCCGCCTGCCCCGCCGGCCCCCAGATCCTCGACCAGGCCAAGCGTGAGGTGTTCGCCCTCGCCGAGGTCTATAAGCAGCTCGAAGAGGTAAAGATCAACCTTGTGTGGACGCC
>JAYUYB010000409.1:0-9865 GCA_043752655.1 Chloroflexota bacterium | reverse complement strand
CCCCGCGAGCAGCGCGGCCACCTCGCGGTCGGCGCGCACCGCCTCGGTAAGCACAATGTCTCCACCGTGGGAGAGGCCCTGCACCCTGGCGGCGATGTTCACCGTGCCGCCAAAATAGTCGGGCCGGTCGTTCAGCGTCACGGCGAGGCAGGGGCCGCTGTGCAGGCCCACCTTCAGGATCAGGCGCTCCTCGCCGCTCAGGCCGGCCCGCTCGTTGAGGGCCGCAACCGCGTCCTGCATGGCCAGGGCCGCGCGCAGGCAGGCGGCGGGCGTGGCGAAGGCCGCCATCACCGCGTCGCCGATCGTCTTCACCATCAGGCCGCCGCCTTCATCCGCCACGCGGAACAGCTCGTCGAAGTGGAGCCGCACCAGATGGTAGGCCCGCGGGTCGCCGCGCCGCGCGTAGATCGCCGTGGAGCCAGCCAGGTCGGTGAAGAGAATCGCGGTGCGCGTCACATTCAGGCTCTCGTCGGGCAGCAGGCGCTGCTGCGGGAAGAGGCGCTGGAACTCGGGCATCAGCAGCAGCGCGTGGCCGGGGGTAGCGCCCAGGCGGGCGTCGATCCCGTCGCGGTGCGCCTTATCGTGTACGGCGGCACGGGGGTGCAGGCGCGCGGCCAGGCTGAAGCTCACGCGCACCTCGTCGTCCAGACGCGAGGCGAAGACCGCCCGGCATGTGCTGCACTCCTCGTCGTGATGCAGGCCAGAGAGATTGCCTGAGCGATGATGTGTGCTGCCGCACATTGGGCAGCGCACGTCCCAGTGCAGATCTACCAGCCCGGCGTAGAGCGCCGCCAGCAGCAGCCGCAGCGTCGCCCGCTCGTCCAGCTCCAAGTTGGCTGCGAGCAGACGCGGATTGACATAGGCGATCTCACGGGCATCGGCGCTGGCGAAGAGCTCGGCCAGGCGCGCGGAGGTGGCGGTGGGCACGCCCTGGCGCTCCAGCTCCACAAAGGCGGCGCGCAGATCGGGGCGGCGGCTAAACATACTCAGCATTACGGGCTCCTTCAATCACCAGCTCTGCTCACTAAACGACAGCCCCAGCTCATTGTATCGCCAGCGTGGCCGTGTTAACTGCCTATTCACCAGCTCTTAATCATTGGTTTAAGCCAAATTAACACGGGGCCGCTACGATGGCCGCGTTACACGCTGTGGTTCAGGCATCAACCCGCCCTGGGGCGGACGCATATAGGCGAGCGCATGGTCGCGCCGGTCTCCGGACGACCTGCGCTCTTTTGTTTATGGCACAACGCTCACTAGCTCGGCGCCCTGCAACCCCGCGCGAGCGGCGCGAGTGGCTGATCTTCGCGCTGCTGATCGGCCCGAACCTGCTGCTCTTCGCCATTTTTACCTACTGGCCGCTGCTCTACAACCTCTACCTGAGCTTTGTGCGCTGGAACTTCCTGCGGCCAACGAAGCCCTTTGTGGGGCTCGATAACTACATCGATGTCTTTACCAACAGGCAGTTCTGGGCCATCGTGGGCAACACCGTCACCTTCGCCGTCTGGTCGGTGGGGCTCACGCTGCTGCTTGGCCTCGCCCTGGCGCTGCTGATCAACCAACCGCTGCGCTACCGCAACATGGCGCGCGCGGTGCTCTTCTCGCCGGTGATTATGTCTGGCGCGGTGGTGGCCGTGGTCTGGAGCTACATCTTCGACCCGCGCTACGGCCTGCTCGACCAGCTGCTGGGCTTTGTGGGCCTCAACTCGCCCGATTGGCTGAACAGCCCCACCTGGGCCATGCCCGCCGTGATTATCGTGTATGTCTGGAAGAACCTGGGCTACGCCGTGGTGATCTACCTGGCGGGGCTCCAGGGTATCCCGCGTGAGCTCTACGACGCGGCGCGCGTGGACGGGGCCGGCGCCTGGGCGCGCTTTTGGAACGTGACCCTGCCTGGCCTCTCGCCGGTGGCCTTCTTCCTCTCGGTGACGAGCATCCTCGCCACGTTTCAGTCGTTCGACATCGTGAAGGTACTCACGAACGGCGGCCCGGCCAACGCCACCAGCACGCTGATCTTGTACCTGTACGAGCTGGGCTTTGTGAGCTACGACGCCGGCGAGGCGGGCGTGGTGGCTGTGGTGCTGTTCCTGATCATGCTCGTGCTCACGCTGATCCAGGTGCGCTACCTGGAGCGGCAGGTGAGCTATGGATAACGCTATGGAGCTCACAGAAGATCTCGCCTCCAAGCGAGTTGTCGAGCGCGTGGAGACGCGGCGGATCGGTGCGGGGTGGCGGGTGGCGGGCTACGTGGCCCTGGTGCTGGCCGTGCTCGTGATCGGGCTGCCGGTCTACTGGACGGTGATCGCGGCCTTCAAAGAGTCGGGCGAGATCTACCGCATTCCGCCCACCTGGGTGCCGCAGAACCCCACCCTGGCGAACTTCCCGGCGGCCTGGGAGGCGGCGCCGTTCGGGCGCTACTACCTCAATAGCATTATCACCACAGCTCTGGGCGTGGCGGCCGAGGTGACGCTGGCGGTGCTGTCGGCCTACGCGCTGGCCTTTGTGCGCTTCCCGCGCAAGGATCTGGTCTTCCTGCTGCTGCTGGCCGCACTGATGGTGCCGGCCGAGATTACGATCGTGCCGAACTACCTCACGATCGCGCGGCTGGGCTGGATCAACAGCTACGCCGGGATTATCGTGCCGGGGGCGGCGATCGCGTACGGAACGTTTCTGCTGCGCCAGGCCTTCCTGGCTCTGCCGTACGAGGTGATCGAGGCGGCGCGGGTTGATGGCGCGGGCACGCTGGGCATCCTGTCGAAGATCGTCGTGCCGATGGCGCAGCCCGCGATCGTGACGATGGGGCTGCTCTCGCTGGTGGGCAAGTGGAACGAGTTCCTGTGGCCGCTGATCGTCACCAACACCAGCAATATGCGCACGCTGCCGATCGGGATCTACTGGCTGCGCAACAGCGAGGGGCTCACCGACTGGGGCGTGGTGATGGCCGGCTCGCTTTTCTTGATTATCCCTGTGCTGGTGGGCTTTCTTTGGGCCCAGCGCTATATCGTGGATGGCATCGCGGCAGGCGCCGTGAAGGGTTGATGGCACCTCCGGGGCGCGAGCGACCCCGTGTGCATACAGATTTCCCATGTGAGCAGAAGGAGAATGACTATGGAGCAGCGCAAGCTGACCCGACGTGACATGCTGCGGGTGCTGATGATCGGTGGCGGCTCGGCCGCCCTGGCCGCCTGTGGCGCCGCGCCTGCGGCCCAGGAGCCAACCGCCCCGGTCGCCGCATCCACCACGGCCCCGGTCGCGCCCACCACCGCCGCTGCGACCACGGCGCCCGCGCCTACGATCGCCGCGCCCACCGTGGTAAGCCAGACCGGCTCGACGGTGAACATCACCTACTGGGGCTCGTTTAGCGGCGCGCTCGGCGAGGCCGAGCAGGCGATGGTGACGCGCTTCAACGAGTCGCAGAGCGACGTGGCCGTCGAGTACCAGTTCCAGGGCAGCTACGAGGAGACCGCCCAGAAGTTCACCGCCGGCCTGCAGGCCAACACCATCCCCGACGTCATCCTGCTCTCCGATGTCTGGTGGTTCGGCTTCTACGTGGCGGGCGCCATCGGCGAGCTCGACGGCCTCGCCAAGCAGGCGAGCGTGGACTTTGCCGACTACGAGCCGGTGCTGCTGAACGAGGGCAAGCGCAAGGACAAGCAGTTCTGGGTGCCGTTCGCCCGCTCCACGCCGCTCTTCTACTACAACAAGGATGTGTTTGCCGAGGTGGGCCTGCCCGACCGCGCGCCGGAGACGTGGGCCGAGTTCAGCGAGTGGGCGCCCAAGCTGGTGAAGAAGGACGGCGACACGCTTGCCCGCAGCGCCTTCGCGCACCCCAACGGCGCCAGCTACATCGCCTGGCTCTTCCAGGGCGTCACCTGGCAGCACGGCGGCCAGTACTCGCAGCCCGACTTTACGATGAGCCTGACCGACCCGAATACGCTGCGGGCCGCGCAGTTCTACCAGGACACGGCGAACACCCTGGGCTGGGCCAGCCTCTCGGCCGACATCAACAAGGACTTTGTGGGCGGCGTGGCGGCAACGATGATGGCCTCCACCGGCGGCCTTGCGGGCATCACCTCCACGGCGACCTTCCCGGTGGGCGTGGGCCTGCTGCCCAAGGAGACGGGCTTTGGCTGCCCAACCGGCGGCGCGGGCCTGGCCATCCCCAGTGGCACGCCAGACGAGAAGAAGCTCGCTGCGATGCAGTATGTCGCCTTCGCCACCAACCCCGAGCAGGCGGGGCAGTGGTCGCGTGACACGGGCTACATGCCGGTGCGCATCAGCTCCAAAGAGTCGCCGGAGATGCAGGCCTTCTTCGCGGAGAACCCCAACTTCAAGACGGCGGTGGAGCAGCTGCCGCTGACGCGGGCGCAGGACGCGGCCCGCGTGTTTGTGCGCAACGGCGACCAGATCATCGGCAAGGGTCTGGAGCGGATCATCGTGAACAAAGAGGCGCCGAGCGCCGTGTTCGCGGAGGTGAACGACGAGCTGACCAAGGCCGCCGAGCCGATCCTGGAGGATCTGAAGGCGATCGAGGGGTAAAGAGCTTCCGGGAAGCTAGTAGACGGTGGACGGTCGGGCGTGGCACCGTCCACCGTCCACCGTCCACCGTCCAAACTATAGCAACCAGATCGCCGCGCTGATCACGGCGATCAGCATGAAGATGCCGAGGCCCGCGTCGCCGTGCTCCGCCTCCTTGAGCTGATCGGCGCGCATCAGGACGATCTGGGTGGCGGGCGTGGTATTGCGATGCGTGATCGTGCTGAGCGCCGCGATGCCGAAGAAGACCGTGATGGCGATGACGATGCCGAGCTCCATGGAGATGCCTCTTCCCATTCTTATGCGGCGATTATTGTTACCGGGGCTGCCGGCGAAGTGCGTATCTTACAAACGTGGCGGTGGTACGCAGTTGCATGTATGACATCATTCCGTAATCTTTTAAGGTGTTATAAAGACACTATCTTGTGGCCGAAAGGAAGGGAGCGTGTGGCTCCCGAGTAATTGTTGAATTAACACTAATTGCGGCGGTGGAAAAGAGGGCCAAGTCCTCGATATGTGTCAACTATACACTATGTTTGATGGGCTGTCAAGCGCTGAACTCGACGACTGCTGCCCCTACAACTGCTGCTGCTCTGCTATCCTCCAAGCTGCGACATGCCGCGCAGCGTTGGGCGCACGCCGTCGGGCAGGCCGTGGCCCCAGGGCTTGAGGTTCACCGCGTGGCGGATGATCTGCTCCACCTCGGCCTCGCTCGCCCCAGATCGGATGGCCGCGCGCAGGTCGAGCTCGTCGTCGCGGAGCAGGCAGAGATGCAGGCGGCCGTCGGCGGTGAGGCGCATGCGGTTGCAGGTGGCGCAAAATGGGTCGGTGACGGCGCTGATAAAGCCGAGCTTGCCGGGGGCGCCTGGGATGCGGTAGCGGCGCGCGGGGTCGGCGGGGTCCTGGCCGTGGGGCTGCAGCGGGCCGAAGTGGGCCTCGATACGGGCGATCAGCTCGGCGGTGCTCACCACGCCCTCGTCGGCGAGCCCGGCCACCCCGGTAAGCGGCATCACCTCGATGAAGCGAAACTCCCAGGGGTGCTGCGTGGTCAGCTCGGCGAGCTTGATCACCTCGTCGTCGTTCATGCCGCGCACAATCACGGCGTTCAGCTTGAGCGGGCGCAGCCCGGCCGCGTCGGCGGCCCTGATCCCGGCCCAGACTTCGTCCAGGTTGCCGCCGCGGGTAAGCTGGCGAAACTTCACCGGGTCCAGGCTATCAATGCTGATATTCACCCGGTCGAGCCCGGCCGCCTTCAGCGGCTCGGCGAGCTTGCGCAGCCGCAGGGCGTTCGTCGTCATGGCGATCTGCTCGATCCCGGGCACAGCCTTCATGGCGCGGATCAGCTCCACAAGATCCTGGCGCAGTGCGGGCTCTCCGCCCGTGAGGCGCAGCTTGCGGAAACCGGCGGTCGCGGCGGCGCGCACCACCAGCAGTAGCTCGTCGTTCGTGAGCAGCTCGGGGCGGGGCTGGAACTGCATGCCAACAGCGGGCATGCAGTAGACACAGCGCATATTGCAGCGATCCGTAAGCGAGATGCGCAGGTAGTCGATCCGCCGTCCAAAGCTGTCGAGCGCGGGCGTATCGGTAGCATACGCGGGCAGCGCACGCGGCTCGAAAAAGGTAACCGGGACCGTGCCCTTCAGTTGGTTGTCTGACATGACTGCACCTCTTTATCGAAAGAGACAAGGAGACAAGGAGACGGGAGAGAACCCAGCTTTAGCCTTCGCTCCTTGTCTCCTTGTCTCCAGCCCGAGCGAAGCAAGGGCGGTCTCCGCGCCTGCCCCTACGCTGCTGCAAACTTCATCACGCTGATGCGCGCTGCGAGCTGGCGGGCCACCGCGCGAAACACCTCGGCGTAGGCGTCTGGGGCGGCGCTAATCACGGCGGGGGCGCCGCTGTCGCCGCCGGCGCGCACGGCGCTGCCAAGCGGGATCTGGCCAAGCAGGGGCACGCCCAGGCGCGCAGAGATGCGCTCGGCGCCGCCCTGTCCGAAGATATCGTAGCGCGTGCCGGTGTCGGGGGCCACAAAGTAGGCCATGTTCTCCACGATCCCGAGTAGCGGCACATTCACTTTCTTGAACATCTCCATGGCTCGCACGACGTCGATCGTGGCCACCGCCTGGGGCGTGGTGACGATCAGCGCGCCGGTGAGCGGCAGGGCCTGCGCGAGCGTCAGGGCGATGTCGCCGGTGCCAGGGGGCATGTCGATGATCAGATAGTCGAGCGGCGCCCAGTCCACATTGTAGAGAAACTGGCGCAGCAACTGGCTCACCATCGGACCGCGCCAGATCACGGGCTGAGTCTCGTCTACCAGGAAGCCCACCGAGATCAGCTTGATGCCGTGCGCCTGGAGCGGGATCATCAGGGATTCGCCCTGCTCGTTCTGGAAGGCCTCGGGCTGGCCGCGCACACCGAACATCAGCGGCAGGCTCGGCCCAAACACATCGGCATCCAGCAGGCCAACGCGGGCACCCTCCTGCGCTAGGGCCACTGCGATGTTTGAGGCCACGGTGCTTTTGCCCACGCCGCCCTTGCCGGCGGCCACGGCCACCACGTTGGCCACACCGGGGATGGGCGCCTGCTCGGGGATGCCTGCGGGCCGACGCGTGTTGGCGGTGAACTCGACGCTCACCTCGGATACGCCGGGGATAGCGCGCACCGCTGCCTCAGCCTCGCCCTTGATCTGATCTTTCATGGGGCAGGCCGGTGTAGTAAGCTCGATCGTAAAGCCGATGGCGCCGCCGTCCACCTTTATAGCCTTGATCATGCGGCGCGACACCAGGTCGCCGCCGAGCTCCGGCTCCTGCACGGTGCTGAGAGCGGCCAGCACCTGTTGCTCGGTGATCTGAACGCCGCGCGAGAAGAGACCCATTATGTATAGCTCCGCGTGCGCAAACGCACGATAGGGACGACAAAAACGCCATCCCTGGCATTATATCAGACTATTAAACAAGCAGACACTTTCGTAAAGCGCTGTGGCCCCAGCCGCTTGCGCCGCCTGTGATCTATGGTAGGATAGCGCCGCTATGGAGACACCGCGTTATGTTTTGCGCGCCCTGCTGCGCGCCCTGGCTCTGCTGCTCGCCCTCACGGCGGGCGCCCTGTTGCTGATCGCCTGCACCGGCGGCCCCCTGCTCGGCGACGTGTCGGCGAGCGCCAGCAGCTACGCTCCCGCCGAGACCGAGCGCCCCCTCACGATCAGCTACAGCGTTGGCCGCGATGCCACGGTTGACATCTACGTGCTAGATGCGGCCGGCACGCGCTACGCGCTGCGCAACGCTCAGCCCCGCCCCGCCAACGAGAGCCCCTACGTCCTGCGCTTCGATGGCACCGTCCCCACCGACGACCCCGAGCTGCCGCGCCGCCTGCTTCCCCCAGGCGACTACACCATTGTGGTGGCCGCTCAGTCCCCCGACGGCCAGCGCGACGAGCGTCAGCTCCCTCTGACGATCACCGGCAGCGCGCTGCCCCTCCCCGCCATCGAGAATCTCGTCGTCTCGCCCAACACAATCTCGCCCAACGCCGACGCCATCCAGGACATCGCCGAGTTCACTTACCGCTTGCCAGTAAGCGCCACGGTGGACATCAGCGTGCTGGCGCCAAACGGCGATGTGATCCCCATCGTGACGCGTGAGGAGCAAGGCCCCTACGAGCAGCAGCGCGTCTGGAACGGCAAGCGCCCCAACGGCGCCCTGCTGCCCACCGGCGTCTACACCTACACCGTGCGCGCCGAGGACGCCCACGGCAACGTGGTGCAGCGCCAGGGCCAGCTCGCCCTGGAGGATGTGGGCCAGCCCGAGGCGCGCATCGTCTCTACGTATATCGCGCCGCAGCGCGTGATGCTCGGCGATGTGATCACGGTGACGGTGCGGGTGCGCAACACTGGCAACGTACCGATCCGCACCTACGGCCCGCCAAGCGGTTTCCAGTACAGCACCGACGAGGTCTTCTCATCGGTGGCGGGTGGCGCCTTCACCGCCCAGGCTGGCGGCTTCTGGCGCGTGGGGATGGACTGGGACGCCAACAGCGGCGGCGGCGCCAAGCGCTATCCCTTCCGCTGGGCACTCTCCGAGAAGCCCCCCGAGCAGTGGGCCGTGCCCGGCGTCGAGGATTTCCTGCTACCTGGCGAGGAGGTCGAGATCATCGGGCGCGTCCAGGTGCTCCAGCGCGAGACGAAGCTCGGCTTCTACGTGGGCCTGATCCAGGACGGCGTCGGCTTCTTCCAGGATCGCAGCGGCCGCACCATCGTAGAGGTGGGCTTCTAGTGGCACGCCACGATGGCGTTGGGGCGCCCTCGTGGAGGTGGGCTTTTAGGGGCGCGCCACGATGACGTTGGGGCGCCCCTTGTGGGCGCCCATTAGCGCGATAGTCGATAGATCGTGACCTCGTCCTGCTGGAACACGGGCTCGCCAAGCTCGCCAAACTTGGCCAGGCTCTCGGGCGCGTAGAGCCGCTGCTCCAGCCCGCCGACGTAGACGTACCCCACGCCGTACTTCGCCAGCAGCTCGCGGGCCTGATTAGCGTCGGTCGTGCGGTAGATCGCGTCCACGTCGGCGCAGCGCGGGCCGAGCTGCGCCGTCGCCGCCGGGTCGCCGCCGCGCCACTGTCGCTGGTGGCCAACCCAGCCGAGCACAGTGGGCAGCCCCGTTGCCGCCGACACGGCGCCAAAGCCATCGCCATTGTAGGCGCCCTCACAAACGGCGGCCATCCCCAGCGTCGCTACATCGGCTCCGTTGCTTACATCGGCCGCCTCTAGCACCACGCTACCACGCGGGGCCTCGCTGCGCAGCCACCCGATCGACGCCGCGCCCGCCGAGGTCTGCTCACGCGGGGTGCGCCCGTGCAGGCCCACCAGCTCGCCGCGCCCTAGCTCGCCCAGCGTAAGCCAGGGGTACACCAGGGCTCCCGCGAGGAGCGCCACAGTAAGCCCCGTCACGCCAAGAGCCACCACCCGCCCCCGGCCCCTCGCGTAGCACAGCATCCACCAGAGCGCGAAGGGCGCCAGCGCGCCCCACAGCAGCCAGACCTGGTAGTAAAACTTGAAGATCGTGTTGAAGCGGGCCGACCAGCCCTCAAACGTGTCGCGGATGTAGATTAGCTCGGTGCCGAAGATCACCGCGCAGCCCAGGGCCGCCAGCAGCAGCGCAAAGCTCTCGCCCGGCCGCTCGCGCAGCCGCCACGCCCGCTCCAGCGCCAGCGCCCCCAGCCCCGCCAACGCCAGCAGCGGGAAGCCCACCAGCAGCCCGATTGCCAGCAGCGCCGGTGGCAGCCAGGGGAGCAAACTGAGTGCTGAGTGCTGAGTGCTGAGTGCTGAGGACGGCGCGACGATGCC
>JAYUYB010000408.1:0-4135 GCA_043752655.1 Chloroflexota bacterium | reverse complement strand
AGACCACCTGGGGGTCGGTGAGGAAACCGCGCACAATGTTCATCTTCTGGCGCAGGCCGGTGGAGAGGTCCGAGCTCTTGGTGTGGGCGCGGTCGGATAGGCCGATAATCTCCAGCAGCTCGTCGACGCGGCGATAGGTGCTGCGGCTATCGAGGCCGTAGAACTGGCCGAACATCCAAAGATTCTCGCGCACAGTGAGCAGGCCGTAGCCGGATGACTCACCGCCGCTGACCATGTTGATATGGGGGCGCACGCGCTCGGGGAAGCGTGCGACATCGTGGCCAGCCACGAAGGCGGTGCCGGAGCTTGGTGCCAGCAGCGTGGTGAGAATCTTGATCAGGGTGGTCTTACCGGCGCCGTTGGGGCCAAGTAAGCCAAAGAACTCGCCGGCGGCCACCTGGAGGGTGACATCGGCGAGGGCCACGCGGGACTTTGGCGCGTCGCGCTTGCCGCCGCGCACGCGGTAGACGCGGCCGACGGCCTCGGTCTTGATCGCAAAGCTGCTGGACATCGCGCGTGCTCACTACTTCGTTCTGGAGAGAGGGCGCGAGGCAGGGGCGGGCTTGGGCTTGCTGCCGGTGGGCAGATCGGGCGGGGTGGCGGGGGTGTAGTGCTCGCAGAAGAAGCCGCGCAGGGGGCCGCGCTCGGGGCTGGGGCAGCTCTCGACGGCCTGAACCATCTCGCCGCGCATGTCGAGCTTGATCGTCTGCTCGTGGCCGGGGCCGTTTGAGTCGTAGAGATAGATCGTGCCGGTGCCGTCGCCGTGGTCTTCCTGACCGATGGCGAGCACCTGATGGTTGTTGAACGGCGAGGTAGAGCTGCCGATCAGGGCCAGGGGCCAGGGGCCGTGGGCGAGGAAGCCGGGCAGGTTGTTGAACTGCTCGCGGGTGCGGTCGCGCAGCCAACGGGGGCCGGCGCCGGGCACAGGCAGGTGAAGCATCATCATCCAGGTGAGCAGCACAGGGGCGTTGGGCTGGAGGCTCTCCAGCTGGCGCTTCCAGAGATAATCGCGCAGGGCTTTGTCCATCGGGTCTTCGCTGTTGGGCGTGACGTTAGGGTCGAGGCCGTGGGGGACGGGGCGATTGAGGCGGAAGTGGTCGGCGGCGGCGAAGGCCATGCCGCCACAGAGGCCGTAGTAATCGGGCAGAGCGCCGTCGATCCAGGCATCGAGCTGTGGCGTGACCATGGCGCGGATCATGCCGAATGGGTCGTTGCCGACGGAGTCGGCGGCCTGGCCCGTGGCGCCAGTGAGGGTCTGGCGGAGCTGAACGCGCTCCTCCTGCTTCATCTGCCAGGAGTTAATGAAGGGGAAGCCGTTCGTCGCCGCCTGAAATGCAGTCCTTGCCATGCTGCCTCCGCTATGTGCTGCTTATCCGGGGTGGAAGTAGTATAGCACGAGGATTGTGGGGCGCTGCCTCCCTCTACCCACCGAGCGCATCCACGCCGCGCCGTGCGCCCTCGGCGAGCAGCGTGCCAAGCACGGCGCCGCTGAGCACGTCGCCGGGGTAGTGGGCGCCGAGGTAGACCCGCGAGAAGCCGACGAGGGCGGCAACGCTGTACCAGAGCGGGGCAAGCCGCGGGTAGTGGCGGCAAAGCAGCCAGGCGCCTGCAAAGCTTGCGGCCGAGTGGCCAGAGGGGAAGGAGTAGGTGCCAGGCTTTTTACCCACAGCGATGGCCTGGACCAGATCGATAAAGGGGCGGCTGCGGCGGAAGTAGTACTTGATCGGGAACTCAACGGCCATGGTGGCGAGCCAGAGCGGCGGCGGCACCTGGCGCAGGGCGCGCAGCCCGCGCCGCCGATCCACGACCGCCGCGCATGCCAGCACGACGATCCAGCCTGTGCCGGCGTTCATCACGTTGGTGAGGGCGCTCATGGCCTCGTTGGCGAGGGGCGGGTGGGGCAGGCCGTTGATGGCCAGAAAGATACGCGTGTCGACGGCCTGGTAGGGCCGCATGCGGTGCAGCACCTCGGCCCGCAGCAGTGCGAGCGGCCCCTTGAGCGCGGGGTCATCAATGTTAACCAGCTCGGGGTTGGTGGCCGCCTGGGCCGCCTGGGCGAGCGCCTCGTGGGTCTGGCCCTCGGCGGCACTTAGCTGAGCCGCTGTCTCCAGGATGGTGCCGGCCACACCATCGGTGCCAGGCCGCTGGGCCTCGTGCTGTACAGCCGCTGCCGGGTCGTCGGTGCTGCCGTTCGGCTGGGCATCGACCGCTTTCACGCCCTCGCTCGCGCGGATCAGCTCATCGACCACCTGGCGGGCCTGCTCGGGCGCCTCGATCTGGCTGAGCCTGGTGCGCAGGGTCGCCGCCACGGGCGCGGCCTCGGCGGCAGCTACGGGCGATACTGGCTCGCCGACGTTGAAGGCGGACAGCACGCTGGCGAGCGGCCCATCCGTGCTGCTCTTGGGGGCGATGGCAGGGGCCACCACACAGCGGAAGGCCGCCGGGACTACCTGCACCTGCATAGGCGTCTTGCCGAACAGTTCACCATCGAGCTGGATGGGGAGCGCGCGCTTGGTATTCACCGAGATCGAGCGGCGGGCCTTGAAGTAGCGCAGGCGGTGGTTCTGGCTGTGGCGGCCCGTGAGCGTGGACCAGCCGACCAGCATGTAATCGCGCAGCGTGCTGGCGTTGATGATGCAGACATCGATCACGCCATCGTCGGGGGCGATATCGGGGCCCCAGGTGAAGGGCGCCTGGCCCATCTCGCCGCCGTTGGCGATCAGCACCTGCGAGGCGTTGAGCCTGTGGCGCTGGCCGTCGATCACGATACTGAAGCGCCGGGGCTGGAAGCCGAAAGCCCAGCGGGCGGCGGTGTAGAAGTAGGCGAGGCGCCCGAAGCGCCGCTTCGCCTCACGCGTGGTGTCGCGCTGCATCAGCGAGGTGATGCCCACACTGATGTGTAGCACGCCGAGATGATCGCCGATGCGCATGCCATCCACAGCGCGGGTGACGAACTCGCCCGCCAACAGGTCGGCGGCGCCGTTCAGGTCGACGGGCAGACCGAGCACCTGGGCGAAGACGTTAGCGGTGCCAATCGGGAGAATGCCGAGCGGCACCTCGCTGCCGGTGAGGGCGGAGGCGACGAGCGAGACGGTGCCATCGCCGCCTGCGGCTACCACCATGTCGGCGCCGTTGGCGATGGCCTGGCGCACGAGCGCCGGGATGTCCTCGCCGGGCTCGCCGCTCGTCTCGTAGATCGTATGGCGCTGGCCGGCGGCGACGAAGCGCTGCTCGAGGGCAGCCACCACCTGATCGCGATTACTGGTGCCAGCAACGGGGTTCAACACAACAAAAACGTCGCTCGCGCGGCGCGGCTCCTCGCCCATCGGGTGCTCTCCTTGTCAGCGCTCGCCTCTTTGGTCACGGGCGAAGCATGTGGTAGGCAAGAAGTGTGCCGGGGGGCGTCCCCACGTGGTCCCCAAGTGGTGAGTGGCTACACCCAGCCGCTGGCCCGCTCCACGCCGCGCTGCCAGCGGCCAAGGATCTCGGCGCGCTCGCCGGGGCGCATGCGTGGCTCGAAGGCGCGCTCCCTACCATTAAGCAGGCGGGGCAGGGCGGCGAGCGAGGGCCAGAGGCCGGCGCCGAGGCCGGCGAGCAGCGCGGCGGCGCGCACGCTCGTCTCGGTGTCGGGGGCGCGCACAATCCGCACGCCGCCCACGTCGGCCTGCACCTGGCAGGCGAGGTCGCTGTTGGAGAGGCCGCCGCCCACGCGCAGCTCGCGGATCGTCATGGCGCCCTCGTGCTCCATCGTGTCGAGGATGTCGCGCAGCTGGCAGCCGATCGACTCCATGAAGGCGCGGGCGAGGTGCCCAGGGGTAGTGCCGAGCGTCATGCCGAGGAGGCTGCCACGCGCGCCGCGATCCTCGCTGGGCACGCCGAGGCCGGTGAAGGCGGGCACAAAGACCACGCCATCGCTGCTGGGCTGGGCGGCGGCGAGGGCGTCGAGCTCGGAGGCACGGCGGATCAGGCGCATCTGGGTGAGCCAGCGCACGGCGGCGCCCGTGACGGTCATGTCCGCCTCGAGGGTATAGGCGGGCTGGCCCGCCAGCTCCCAGGCGAGGTAGGTCTTGCAGATGCCCTGGGGCGGGGCTTCGGGGCCGGCGACGACATTGACAAACGAGGCGGTACCGTGGGT
>JAYUYB010000407.1:0-4135 GCA_043752655.1 Chloroflexota bacterium | reverse complement strand
GGAACCGCACCTGCCGAACGTCGATTTTCTCCAGCAAGCCCAGCTGGCCGATCACCTGTTTGGTCGGATCGCCGGTGCGTTGATGCCGATGACGGAACCGCTGCATACCAATCCTTTGGATGACTATTTCACGGCGCTCGATCAACGTGATGCTTTGATGATGACGTGGGATCACTTCTTCACGGAGTGGGATGTCCTGATCTGCCCAGCCGGTGCGAGCACGGCACCGCACCACAGCGACACCAGTATCACCATCAACAACCTGGTGGTGCCAGAGGATCAGCGTTTCACCCTGAACCTTGCAACAATGATCACGCCCGTAAATGGGTGCCCAACCATTGTCATGCCCCTTGGGCGCGACCAGCATGGGCTGCCGTTTGGGGTACAACTGATGGGGCGGCGCTGGAACGATGAATATCTGCTCGCGATTGCGGCGCAAATGAGCGCCATGATCGGTGGATTCCAGCGACCCGCCGCGCTGTGAGGTGGCGTCGTTTGGACCAGTTGGTGGAACGCCCGTTGCCAACGGGGAAGCGCGCCGGCTAACATCGGGTTGTAGCCGACAGCTGCCCGCCAAGATCGAGGCTATTTTGGCGTTTGGAATCCTCCTGCAATGCTTTACCACTGGGGCGCGCAGCGGCGGCTAAACGCTGGCCGTTAAGTTGGCTCAGTCACGTGCTGGAGGCGGCCACGACCGACGCCGGCCGCTGCGTGTGGACTGGGAATTGGAGCTGCGGGCCGAGCTGCGAGGGACCGCAGAGCCGCTATGACGCCTGCGCCGCTCCCGTTGCGAGCAGGCGCGCGGAGCGCAGCCAGCTCACAAGGCCGTTGATCGCCAGCCCAAGCAAGATCACGTAGAGCAGCGAGATGAAGCGCACACCCTGGACGTAGTAGAGCCCGATGCCGATCACGTCCACAATAATCCAGTAGGCCCAGCTTTCCAGCCGTTTCTGAGCCATCAGCCACATGGCGCTGAAGCTCATAACCGTCGTCAGCGCGTCGAGATAGGGGAAGGCCGCCGGTATCGGGAAGAGCGTGGGCAGCAACTCGTGGATGCGGCTCATCAGCCCGCTCAGTGCTGCCGCGAGGACCACCGTGAGGAGCAGCACCAGCCCCAGGGTGCGCGGCGTGCTCACATACGGCACGAACGCCTGCTCCGCCTGCCGCCTGCGGCTGCTCCAGAGCCACCAGCCGTAGACACTGGCGACGAGGTAGTAGACCTGCTCCAGGGCGTCGGAGTAGAGCTGGATCTGGTAGAACAGGGCCATGTAGAGCAGCACGCTCACCATGCCTACGGGCCAGGTGAGCATATTCTGGCGGGCAATCAGCCAGACCGACGCGAGATAGAGGATGGTACCGACCAGCTCGATGTAGCTCAGCGGGTAGCCCAGCATGGTGAAGGCGATCGTGTTGACGTCGAACGGGTTGCCCATCTGCGCTCCTAGATATGCTGCTGGAGAGCTTCACGCGACGCCGAAGCTCTCCAGCAGGTTGCCGTACTTCCGATGTCTGCGCAGCAGCTCGCCCACCTGCCGCACCCGCGCCTCGACATCGCCACGCACCAGCAGGAAGGGCAGCCGGCGCACCCGCAGATCGGCCAGGATCTGCTTCTGGAAGACCTGACGGTCCGCGTCGCCCGAGCGGTCCCAGGTGTCGTCGTAGGGAATGGCGCTGTCGCAGACGATCACCAGGTCGTAGCGACTTTGGGCCTGCAAGGCCAGCTCGGCCAGGCGGGGCGCAACGGCGCCATGGTAGGCCAGCGAGAACATCGCGGTGGTGATGGCGTTGGTGTCGGTGAAGAGGTAGCGGTTGGCGTGGGGCAGCAGGGACTCCTCCCGTAAGAGGTGGCCCTCGGCGAGCTCGACGAGTTGCGCCATGCTCAGGCGCCGCTCGACCTGGTGCTGCTCCCAGTACTCGCGCCCGTACTCGGGCATCCAGACCGTGCCGTAGGTCTCGGCGAGCCGGGCGGAGAGGGTGGTCTTGCCGGTGGAGGGGGCGCCCAGCAGCACAATGTTCCCCACCAGGTCGCGGTAGACAAGCGGGTGGATGAACGTGCGGGCGACGAAAGGGTCGGCGCGCACCTGGGTGCCAGAGATGGGCACAGCGACACGTGCCGGGTCGACGCGACGATCCATGGCGCCGAGGGCGCGGCTCATGTGCTCGCCGTAGAACTCGCTGGAGTAGAAGTGCGTGACGCCGCGAACCTTGAGCCGCTCGATCACGTAGCGCTCGTGGGCCTGGCGTATCTCCGGCGTGTCGCCGACATCGGTGGGGCCATCCCAGGCTTCGATAACCTCAACCTGTGGGTAGAGGCGGCGGAGCCAGCCGGCGCGCACGTTGAGCGGTATGCCAGTCGTCTCCGGGGCGTCGTAAATGATCACCACCAGCGCGTCCACCTCGGCAAGGGCCGTGTCGATGAGATGCTGGTGTCCCCGGTGGAGCGGGGCGAACTTGCCGAGGGTGAGCCCGCGGGTTGACGGCATAGGTATGGTGGTGGGTGGCTGGATTGGTTGACGCTGGGCTGTAGTATAGCAGAGGGCCTCGCTCTGGCTCCACGCCTTTGGTGCCGCGCATACGAAGAGGGGCAGGGCAATGGTGATGAATCGCGAGCGCGCCGCACAGATGGGCGAGGAGACCCGGCGCATTCTGGCCGCGCGCCGCTACACGAACTGCGAGGGAACTGTATGGGTGAAGTCTCGGTTGTCCCGCTACCGCCCGGGAGCCTGGCCGCCGCCAGCTTGTCGCGCATCGACTACGCCGACGCCTACCTGGCCCGGCTGCCCGCCGGCCACCGCTACACACTTGACGAAGCCGTCGCGCTGGTTTTCGCAACGGCCCCGGGCTGGGTGAAGGGCCTGCTGCAGCTGCGCAACGCGCTTGTGCGGCCATTCGGCCTGAAGGTCGACCCGCCTGGCCCGGCTGCGGACAAGAGCGCGCCCCTGCTCCCCGGCGCGCGCCTCGGCCTCTTCCGCGTGTTCGCGCGCCGGCCCGACGAGCTGCTCCTCGGCGAGGACGACCGGCACCTCGACTTCCGGGTCTCGCTGCTGCTGCGCGACGAGGGCGAGGCGCAGTGGGCCATCGTGACCACGGTCGTGAGCTTCCACAACGCCCTGGGCCGGGCCTACTTCGCCGTGGTGCGGCCGTTCCACCAGCTGATCGTGCCAGCGCTGATCCGCCGTGCGCTTCGCATGGCGGTCCGCTCACCTGATGTCTAGGCATTGGTGCAACGGTAGGGCGGGCCGACGATACGCTGTCGTGAGCGGTTGTCCAGCGTGAGGGCGAGCGCTAGCGGCGCGGGGGCCGCCGCCAGGCCGGTGCTGGGATACCACTCGCGCCCGCGCTGCACCACGATGATCAGCGCCTCCTCATCGCCGAGGGCCGTGAACGTCTCCCCCTCCGAGCCGAGGAACGGCATGATCGCGAGCGTCGTGCGGAGTGTTGCCACCATCGCCGGCACCTCGTCCACGACAATCCCGACCTCACACACGGAGCCAATGCCCGGCGCCTGCGGTGCCTGCAGGTCATCGGGTGGCTCCCCACGCCGGGCGATGCACTCCAAGATGCTGCCGGCTGGGTCGCGAAAGTAGAAGGCGACGGCGTCCCAGCTCGCGTGGACGATCACCTCGTCGCCGTCGGCGGTGATCAGCGGCGTGCGGGCCGCGACCAGGCTGCGGGCCGCGTCGAACTGGGCGAGCGGCACGCTGAACGCGATGTGGTAGCGCGGCTGCTCAGCTGCGGGAGCCGCGTTGAAGCGCAGCTGGGTGCGGCCAACCCGGAAGGCGAGGCCGCCCTCGGCGGGCAGCTCCGGCATCTGGAGCACGCCGGCGTAGAAAGCTCGCGCGGCCTCCAGGTCGGGGACGCACAACTCGACCTCATCGAACCGCATGGGCGACTCCTTCTGCTGAGCGATAGGCTACGCTCTGGCGTATCAGCCCGGGATGTGCACGGGCAAGCGCAGCTGCGGGGCCACGGCGCGCCATGCTTGCCGCTCGGCCTCGCTACGGACGAACGGTACGAAGCCAAGCGCCAGATACAGGTTGAGCGCCGGCACGCGCCGCGTGTTGGTCTCCAGGCACGCCTCGTGGTAGCCCCGCTGGTGCAGGAGTGCGCAGGCCGCCCCCACAATCGGCTTCGC
>JAYUYB010000406.1:0-4136 GCA_043752655.1 Chloroflexota bacterium | reverse complement strand
ACGCCGAGGTCGTCGTCGCGCACTACGGCGCCCTGCGCGGCTCCAACGCCTACAAGGGCTACGACGTCATCCTCGCCCAGGTCTACCACCCCAACCTTGAGGCCATCGTGCGCGAGGGCCGAGCGCTCTTCGCCGACGACGCCACACCGCTGGACGAGCGGCTCGTCGTCGCCGATCGACCGCTCACCGATGCAACCGGAGCGAGCTGGCGGGTGCAGGTGCCCAGCTTCGCCGATCCACGCCTCGCCGCGCTCTTGGAGCAGCGACGCGAGGCTGAGTTGCTCCAGTGCGCGTTGCGCGGCCGACCCTTCGATCACCCCGATGTACAGATCACCCTCCTGTTCAGCCTGCCGCTGCCGGGCTTACCCCCGACCGTGATCGTGGAGGCGCCCACGAGCCTGGCGAGCAATGGCGGTCGCGAGCGAGCGGCAAAGGCGCGGCTGTGTGTCGCGGCCCAGCAGCTGCTCGACGGAGGCGCCCGCGTGATCGAGGTTGGCGCCCTTGCCGTCGGCACCCAGGTAAGTGTCGTGACCGTGCGCCGGCATATGGCCCACGTCGCGGCCCGGCTGCACCTCCAGTTGCTCGTCCGCCGGCGGATGGCCGCGATGCCCCGTGGCGGTGTCCGCACCTACGAGCGTCTGGTGCTCGTTCGTCGGGGGCGTCGGGTGCCAAAATCGCCGACGCTCCACGAGCGAGAGCCACCAGCGGCGGAGCACTCCCCGAACACCGGCGAGCTCGTCGAAGCTCAGACGATGACGGATCAGGCACGCAAGAGACGATCAATAGCCCGCCTGATCCGTCATCACGACCGAACCCAGCGCCCGCCGCGCTCACATATGCGCCGACCGCGCCGCTCACGCCCACGCTCACCGCCAAGGGAAACGCTTAGGTAGGAGGGAAACGCTTGACACGTAGCTCATATCAGCTGCACTCGACAGCATGCAGCATTCAGCCCGTAGCGCGTGGCCGCGCTGCGAGAAAAGGGAGAATAGTGGTGAGAACAGCGAGTGGGGTGATGGGGCGGAACCCAGTTCTCCCTCATGCACACGCGGCCCGTTCCACCCTCAGTTCCGCCCTTTACGAGGAAAAACCGGCTACACCCGTAGAGGAGGAAAAAGCATATCAAAGCAAGAACGGATACGAAGTCTGTCGCCTCCATCGCGAGCACTGCCACGAGTGATTTCAGGTGTCGTTTTGGGCGTCTTTGCGCAGGGCTACCCCCCTAATCACATCGTAAACGACACCCTGCTACACGCTTTCTGTGCATCTGCGCCGGAAGCCAGTGCAGCAGACGCCACGCCACTCTGCGTGACCGAGACAATCGCCATTCCCGTCGAGGAGTGTCAATCATTTCCACTCGGAGTAGCTTCCCGTTCCCTGACGAGCGCAGTGAGCTGAACAATCAGCCGAGCGCGGCGTACAGATCCGTACGCGTTTGTACATCCAATTGCCGCCAGCGCGTACGGAACCGTACGCTTTTGTACACCGCATCTTCAAGCCCGAAAAGACCACCGTATGCCGCCCACGTTGCCCGCCCCTGCCGGTAGCATCCTCGATATCGTGGCTCGCGCCTGGACCGCCGGCGAAACCGCAGCGTTTTCGGTGCGCCCAATTGTTCGCATCGGCAGCGCGACCCTGATCCCCGTCGCGATCGACAACGGCAATGACGCCCTTAAGGGAGCAGTGCTGCGGCGCGATCCGGCCTTGCCCGACGGCGAGGGCATGCGCTCGCTCCTGACAACGCTTCGCGTACCAACAGCATTCGCAAGCGCGCAAACAATTCAGGGCCGCCAGGAAGTGACGTACGCCTGTGACGGCGTGAGCTTTTGGGTTGGTGAGGCGGCCCTGGCCCACGGCGGCGATGCCCTGCGCCTCGGCCCGACCGTCCAGCGGCTTGACGATGAGCGCCAGCGCTGGTTCATCGGCGCCGGCATCGTCGAGTTACTGCGGCGAGCCGGCTATTCACCGGGTGAGCACGCGATCGCACTGACCCTGGCAGTGCCAAACACTGAGATCGTGATCGAGCGCGACGAGAAGGGGGTTGAGCAGCTGACTCTCGACGCCCGCACCCGCGAGTCCCTCGCCCGCCACCTCAAGGGCAAGACCTGGACGATCTCCCGCTCCGACGACGCGCAGCAGCCCGAAACTTGGGAGATCAAGGTCGCCACCGTGCTGCCGCAGGCGCAGAGTGCTGGCACGATCGTGGCCCTCACCCGCGCGCCGAACGGCAAAGCGGTGAGCGATATCGCGGGTCTGCGCGTGATCGACATCGGCGGTGGCGATCTGCACGTCACCGAGGTGGTCTTCAGCCCGGCGCAGATGATAAATCGCCGCCCTGGCGATGGAACGATCCGCATCGCCCGTGCGCTCCGCACCGACCGCGCTTTCGCCGGAGTGATTCGCAATGACGTGGAGGCGCAGCAGGCGTTGGTGCGCCAAACGGTCACAAGGGCCAGCCGCAGCGTGGGCATCGCCGCTGAGGTGCAGCAGGCAGTGGCAAGCAAAGGCAATGCGATGGTCGCGGACGTTCTGGCCGAATTACGGGATAGCACCCAGTTCGTCGCCATCACCGGGGGCGGCGTGCTGCTGCTGCGCCAGCTGCTCACCGACGTGCTCGCCCATGAGGCCAAGGAGGCGGGCCGCGATTACCTGCTCGTCGACGGACCGCTCGCGAGCCAGCTCAACGCCATCGGTGCGCTGTTCGGCCTGATCTTTCGCGCCGCCGGCAAGTAGGAGGCAGTGATGACGAACCACAGGGAACAGCGCGAGCAGCGTGGCGCACGTCGCCTGCTCGCCGGCCTGCGGGTGACGCCCCACGACGAGGCGCTGCTGGCGGTTGTTCGGCCATTTCTCGCCGAGGCCGGCTCTGAGAGCGAGCTGGCGTATCGGCTGTGGCGGCGTGGCCTGGAGCTCACGCTCGCAGAGGCTGTCAGCGTCGGTGCAGTGCTGCCGCCCGGCACGAACGAGGAGCTCATTGCTGGCCTTGTCGCCCAGCGCCTGCTACTTTGCGTGCCACTGCTCAGGCGTATAGGAATGCTGACCGTGCTAGGTGTCGATGGATCAGCCCATGATCCAGTTAAGACTCGTGCGTCTGCTGCGCCTGTGGCCGTTAGGTATGAGCAGGCAATTGATCAGGCTGCCTCGAACGCGGTCGTTGGCCTTGGAGGCAACGACTTTCTGTGAGAACGTACGGAGGAGACCGCTACGAGTCTTGGCTAAATGTAACGCGCATTACGTTGCCCTGGGAAGCAAAGATTATCAATAGAGAAAGGTTTATGCGATTGCAGAAGTCTCTCCTGAATATTGGTGTCATCTGTTTTCTTGTGATACAGGAGACATGGCTAACACCGTGTTATACTTGCGCTGAGCAGCACAAAGCCCACCCCCGCCGGTCAAGCTGAGCATGGGCTTTGTGATTCGACTGGTTGTGTTTACGCCCACATTGTAGCATCCCTGCGGCGCCTGCCGCAAAGATGGCAGTGCCTGGGCGCACGCGAGGGTTGAGTCCACGATGCCTCCACTGCCAGCATCCCTTCTGTCCACCTCTCCTGCTGCACCAAGCTTCGCCGTTGCTCGGGCTGTGTCTTCGACATCTCGCCCGCCAGTCATACGGTTATCCCCTCTGCTCCTTCCTTCTCTAGCTTTCTTTCAGGAGCAGACATGACTGTTCCCGCCCCACTCATCGGCACACAGCTTGGCCCCTATCAGGTCGAGGCACTCCTTGGGAGTGGTGGTATGGCAACCGTCTACCGGGGTATCGATTCCAACCTCCAGCGCCCGGTGGCCATCAAGGTGCTTTCGACCGCGCTCGCCGGCGATCCCGACTACGTCCGCCGCTTTAAGCGTGAGGCGCAGCTGATCGCAAGCCTCCAGCACCCCAACGTTGCGCAGGTCTATGCCTTTGGCGAGCAGGACGGCGCGCCGTATATGGTGCAGGAGCTCCTACCCGGCCCGACGCTCGAGCAGCGTCTCCTCGACCTGGCCGCAGCGGGCACGCTGCTCCCGCGCGCCGACGTCTTGGCCATCCTTTCTCAGCTGGCCGCAGCACTCGATGCCGCCCACCGCCTCGGCGTCATCCACCGCGATGTGAAGCCGGCCAATGCCATCGCTAACGCCCACGGCGAACTCGTGCTCAC
>JAYUYB010000405.1:0-9881 GCA_043752655.1 Chloroflexota bacterium | reverse complement strand
CAGCCGCGCGATCAGGCCGGCGCGGGGCACCGCGTTTGGCCGCGGCCGCGGGATGAAGAGCTTGGTCGCGATCACTGGCGTCGGCATCGCGCTATTATAGAGTATGCACCCATGACATACCACCCCGAGGGAACGACGTGCGCTAAGGCTTCCCGCGTCACTTGTATTGCGATGCGATGTGGTGGATTCTTTGGCATTTTAAGCACCAATAAGCCTTCTAAGAATTCCACAGGATGATCGTCAATCACCAGGGCGGCGTGCGGCTAGACCTTCTCCACGGCCACGACGCAGGCCTCCCACATGTAGAGGTCACACGCCAGCGGCCCGTCGCTCTCGGGGGCGGCGAGGCATGGGTGAATGGCTCAGTCTAGCAGAAAGCGAACAAGTCGGGGCATGCTGGCAACGACGTTGGCATATCTCTGCATTACGTCGGCGCCACATACTGCTGGGGCTGGGCCAGGAACAGCTCCCGACAGGCCGGCGAGCAGAAGCGATACAACTGCCCGTCGTGCTCCGCGCCCAGGTCCGCAGGCCCGACCGTCATACCGCACACCGGGTCGCGGCCATCCACGCCAGGGTAGGGAAGCTGCACCGTCAGGCGCGTGCCCTGGCCTGGCGCGCTCGTGAGCGCCAGCGTCCCGCCGGTGAGCTCGGCGCGCTCGCGCATGCCGCGCAGCCCCCAGTGCCCGTCCGGTGTGTTGTGGGCGCCAGGCGGCACGAAGCCGATCCCGTCATCGGCGATGGTCACCGTTAGGGTGACGTGTCCATAGGTGAAGGTGACGTCCGCGTGCCGGGCCTGGGCGTGGCGGCGCAGGTTGCTCCATGCCTCCTGGATGATGCGGAAGAGCGCCAACTCGCTCTGTGGTGCGAGACGGCGCTCGTCGCCCTGGACGAGCAGCGCCACCTCCGGCGCGCCGTCGCCGCGCCGCAGCAGCAGCTCAACCGCCGACAGCAGCCCGAGCTCCTCCAGCGCTGGCGGGCGCAGGTCGCCGATCACGCTGCGCAGCTCACCTACCAGCTCGGTAATGCGCGTGCGCATGGCGCCTAGCCGCTCGACGGCCTGCTCCGGCTCGCCGCGCTCCATCAGGCGGCGGGCGCGGTCCACGCTGTGCCCCAACGCGATCAGCTGCTGGACCACCTCGTCGTGGAGCTCACGGGCAAGGCGGCCCCGTTCGGCCTCCTGGGCGGTGCTCAACGCCGCGATGTAGGCGTGCTGGTGTTGCAGCCCCTGGGTGGTGTGGGCGCCCAGCACGTCGATCGCACGCCGCAGATCCTCGACGGCCGCGATGTCGCAGCTTGGCGCGCCTTGCGGCACCAGCTCGCCACGGACCAGCGCCTCCGCACGCCGCTGGAGCGCGCGCAGGAGTGTCTCGTCAAGGCTGATCTGAGCCATCTCGTCCCCCTATTCCAGCGCGATCAGGCCGCGCTGAAGTGCGGCGGTGACCGCCTCGGTGCGCGAGGCGACCACAAGCTTGCCGTAGATATTCGCCAGATGGTTCTGGACGGTGCGGTCGCTAATCTGGAGCGCCACCCCGATCTGCTTATTGGTCTGCCCGCGCGCGGCCAGGCGCAACACCTCCAGCTCACGCTCGGTCAGCCGATCGGGCTGCGGAAGCGGCTGCGTCAGGCGCGCAAGCAGCCGTGGCGCCACGGCGGGGTCAAGCACCGACTGGCCGGCCGCCGTGGCGCGCACGGCCCGCACGATCTCTTGATCCTCCGCCGTCTTCAAGAGATAGCCGCTGGCACCTGCGTCTAGGAGCCCGTAGATGTACGGGTCGTCCTGATAGGCCGTGAGCACGAGCACACGCACCGCTGGTGCCGCCGCACGGATCTGCCGCGTCGCCTCGACGCCGGACAGCTCGGGCATGTTGATGTCCATCACCACCACATCGGGCCGCTGCGCAAGCGCCACCGCAACCGCGTCGTGGCCGTTGCGCGCCTCGCCAACAACCTCGATGTCTGGCGCATCGGTCAGCAGCTCGCGGATCCCGGCCCGCACGACGTGGTGATCGTCGGCGACCACCACGCGAATCACCCGTTTCATGCGTCGTGCTCCTCCCGGCGTGTCGTCGCAATCTGCGCTTACGTATTGTACGATGTTTACGCCAGTGCCCCCAGGCAAGCGTGCCTACCGCCGCATAGGCGATATGGCGGGTGCTGGCGCTGTGGGGAGTGCGCGCCAGGACGCGACGGGTAAGGGATGGGATCACGATCCACCGCCCCATCGACCCATGGGAGCTGCTATCATCTGTCATGAGCATGCTGATTAGCGGCGAGACCGCCCGTAGCAGGCGGGCCACCGCGCCTAAGGACGACCCATGAGCCCGATGGAGCCACCCGTGCGCGCCCAGTACAACCGCATGGCGGCGAGCTACGACCGGCGCTGGCGCGGCTACCTCGACGCCACCCTGGGGGCGCTCAAGGCGTGGGTTGGGCCGGTGCGCGGGCTCGCGGTGCTCGATGTGGCCTGCGGGACTGGCGCATGGGCGCACCGTGTGGGGCCAGCGCAGGCGCAGCAGCTGATGGGCGTCGATCTGACGCCAGGCATGCTTGCTATTGCAGCCCAGAAGCTCGCCACCTGGCCCGAGGTGCTGCTCGCGCAGGCCGGCGCCAGCAGTCTGCCTTTCGCCAGCAGCAGCTTTGATCTCGTCGTGACGGCAAGTGCCTTCCACTACTTCCCCGATCCAGTCACCGCCCTGCGCGAGATGGCCCGCGTTACGCGGCCGGGCGGGCGCGTGGTGGTGCTCGACTGGTGCCGCGACTTCTGGCTCTGCCAGCTCTGCGACGTCGTCCTCAGACGGCTAGACCCTGCCCACCACGCCTGCTACACGCAGCGCGAGCTCCATGCCTGCTTCGCCCAGGCGGGACTGCACGTTGCGGCCGCGCAGCGCCTACGCGTGCAGACAATCTGGGGCATCATGGTCACCACCGGCGTGCCGTCAGGCGCCGTGCCCGTGCCCTGAGCGATGCCGCTGGCCATTGTAGTTGACCTTCCCGCCGGCCGCTCAACCTGCTCCACCCCTGCTGCCTTCAACCGCCCCTTAAACGGACACCTCGCCGGGTGCGGATTTCGGCAGAAGCAGATCGAGCACCGCATCGATCTGCTCAAAGAGCTCGTTGCCGCTCAGAAAGGCGTTTGCCCCTGCGGCAAGATAGGAATCGCGAAAGGCTGGCTCGCCTGACATCCCGATGATCAGTACATCATCGCCCTGCTGCCGCAGCAGCTGTGTCATCGCGAGCCCGTCCATACCTGGCACCCCACGATCGATCATCAACAGATCTGCCCCCTGCTGCGTATACGCCTCCAGGGCCTCCTGCCCGCTCCAGAACGTCGTCACCTGCGCCGTCGGGTAGTGTCGCATAATGAGCCGCACCAATAACTCCGCCAGGGTCGGCTCGTCCTCTACAATGATAATGCGATACTGCTGAGCCATTCCGCGCCTCCGCTACCTCTACCGCCCGCTGCCGAACGATGGTGCTGGCCATGTCAAGCCAGTGTGTGATTAAGCCTGAGCCAGTAGTTCCCAGCCTGGCGGACGGTCTGTTCAAACAGCTCGGCGTCAATCGGCTTGACGAGATAGCTGCTCGCGCCGAGCCGATGACAGGCGACAATATCTTGCGCTTCAGCAGACGAGGTGAAGATCACCACCGGGATGAGCTGCGTGCGCGGGTCGGCCTTCAGGGCACGCAGAATATCGAACCCGTCCACCTGCGGCAGCTTGAGATCAAGCAGCACTACATGCGGTAGGGCGCCCTGGTTGCGCTTAACATAGGGCTCACGGCCGAGGAGCAGGTTGAGTGCCTCCTCGCCGTCGGAGAAATGCTGGATCCGGGCGCGCGCATGGTCTCGACGCAGCGCGCATGATCAGCTCAGCGTCGGCAAGGTCATCTTCGATGAGCACGAGATCGGCCGGCTGGTCAGGCTCTGCTGTGGGAAAACGCTCATCCATCGGGAGTAGCCTCCGGCAGCGTAAAGAAGAAGGTAGCGCCCTGGTTCACGGCCGCATCGGCCCAGATCCGTCCCCCGTGGCGCTGCACGATCCGCTGCACGATCGCCAGCCCGATTCCGGTGCCCTCGAACTCCTGCGGGCGGTGCAAGCGCTGGAAGACCCCGAAGAGCTTGTCGGCATAGCGCATATCGAACCCGGCCCCGTTGTCGCGCACGCTGTAGACCCCCTCGTCCTCAACACGCTCGTACCTGACCTCAATGCGGGCTACGGGACACGTGCGGGTGTACTTTACGGCGTTCGAGAGCAGGTTGACCCAGACCTGCCGGAGCAGCGAGGGGTCGCCCTGACAGTCGGGTAGATCGCTCACGAGCCACTCAATATGGCGGACAGCAACGTCAGGCTCCAGTTCCTGCAGCACACCCTGGACGAGCTGGGCTGTGGCGACTGGTTGGCGGCGCAGCTCCTGCCGCCCAGTCCGAGAGAATGCTAACAGGTCGTCGATCAGGGCGCCCATCCGCTGAACATTCTGTCGCACCAGCGCGAGATAGCGCTGTGCCTCCGGCTCGAACTGCCCACCGTAGTCCTCCTGGAAGAGCTGTGAAAAGCCGTCGATGGCGCGCAGCGGCGCCCGCAAGTCGTGAGAGACGGAGTAGGAAAACCCTTCGAGCTCACGATTCGCCGCCTCGAGCTCAGCGGTTCGCCGGGCAACCCGCTCCTCCAGCTCTGCGTTGAGCAGCCGAATCTCCGCCTCGGCGGCCTTCTGCGCGCTGATGTCGCGTATGATCGTCGAGATATACTCGACCTGCCCGTCGGCATCCCGATGCGCGAGAATCAGCTGCGAGACCGGGATCTCGCGGCCGGCCGGGCCGAGGATAGCGGTCTCACCCAGCCAGGTGCCGGCGCGCAGCGCTGTGGGGATGCCCTCGCGCTGGATCAGCTCCCAGGCCCAGGGTGGGTGGTAGTGCGGGATCTCGATGTTCGAGAGCTCGGCCGCGGGGCTGATGCCGATGAGCCCCCGCAGCGGGGCATTGTTCCAGATGACGCGCCCAGAAGGCTCGCTCATCCCCACATAGTCTGGAGAAGCCTCCAACATCGTGGCCAGACGGTCGCGGTCGCGCCTGGAGCGCGTGTGAGCGGCGATCTCGTCCTGGAGCTCACGATTGATCTCCGTCTGCTTGCGGAGGAGCCGGGCGTGACTCAACGAGATCGCGGCCTGTGTGGCGAGCAGGGAGAGGATTGCGGTGCGGGTCGGCGTGAACACATCGCGGGCGAGGTTGTTCTCCAGCAGCACCACGCCAACCAGCGTACCCTGGAACAGGAGCGGGGCGCAGAGGAGCGACTTCGATTGGCGTGTGGCAATCCAGGGGTCGGCCGTGAAGGCGCCCGTCTCGGCGGCGTTTCCCAATACCACGATGTCGCCGGTGCGCGCGACATAGTTGATCAGGCTGAGCGGAAGCCCTTCTGCATGCTGGGCAAGCTCCAGTGTAGACGTCCCTTCTCCCCCCACAACGGTGTGCCTGGCGGCAAGCTCCCAGGCACCACTGGCCTGGAGCACCAGATACCCCGTTTGTGCTCCCACATGCTCCACCAGAATCGCCATCAGGCGCTCGAGGAGTGAGTCCAGCACGATCTCGCTCGCGATCGCCTGCGAGGCCTTGAGCACGGTGGTGAGATCGAGCTCTGTCAGGAGCCGGTTGTCGCCGGCCGTTGTGTCGACCCGACGCAGTGATGGTGTGGTTTCGCTCGCGCGGAGGGTTGCATGCAGCTGATCGAACGCCTGAACCTTCGCCACAGCCCCCCAGCGGAGGTAGGCGTAGCGGGCCTCGCGCAGGTACGTCTGGCTAATGGTATGTCGGCCCAGCGTCGCATAGAACGCGGCGGCACGCTCGTTCGCAAGGGCTGCCTCCTGCACAAAGCCCTGCTCCTGGGCCAGGGCGGCCGCCTGGTCGTACGCCTCCATCGCCTCCAGCGGTTCGCCACGCACGCGGTGCAGCTCGGCGGCCACAAGCTGCCACTTGTGCTGGTAGTTCATTGGGGCGTGAGCCGCCCAGCGGGCCATCAGCTCCTGGTTCGACGCCACCTGTTCCAGAAGCTGCGCCTGCTGCTCGGGCGGAGCGTCTGCGTAGGCCGCCAGCCGGGCCAGGGAGTCGTAGAACCGAAACACCGCCACGCTTGCCTGCCCAGTCACGCCGTCCACGAAGGTGGCCGCCGTGTCGGCGGCAGCGAGGGCTGGCTCGGCGCACCGAAAGATCACGCCGAGGATGAGCTGGTTCAGGGCGAGCAGGAAGAGTACCTGGCGGTCGTTGGCAGCCTGGAGGGCCGGCACCTGTGCGCGCGCGTCGTAGTACGTGCCGACAAGAGCGGTCGGATCGGCGCCGGGGTGGGTCAGGGCATGGACCGCCTGCTGGAACAGTGCAAGGGCGTCGGCGTTGCGCCCCTGCCGAAGACGGAGCAGATCAGCGTGGTACGCCTCCAACATCGCTGCGACCTCGGGCAGCGGCAGGCCGGCGAAGAAGGCGTGGTCGCAGCGATGCAGGGCCGTGAGGGCCGCGAACTCCGGGTCGCCGTCTTCCAATGCGGCCTGGTAGCCCTCCCGGAGCGGCTGGAGCGTGGCGCGCAGGTGCTCGGTCCAGTACTGGGCGCCGGCGTGGACCGTGAGCAGGGTGCGGGCGCGCATCGGCGCGCGGCGCTGGCGGCCCAGCAGATCCAGAGCCAGGCGGCAGAACGCTGCCCCCTCAGCGATCTGGAGCGTCACTCCGCAGAGAATGAGGCCGTACAGGGCGTACGAGAAGGATGAGATCTCTGCGTTGCCATACTGGATCGAGAGCGTGACCTGCGTCAACACCACGAGCGGAAACAGGTTCGGGTTCGCGGTGTGGGTCGGAGAGAGAATACTGGCCAGGAGCCGCATCACGGCCAGGGTGTGCGGGTCACTCATGGGCGGCAAGTTGAGCAGCGAGGCCGCGGAGCGTCCCGCGAGCAGCGCCTGCGTCTCGGCCAGCGCCCGCTGGACCTCCTCAGGACTCGGCTCGCCGGGAAAGTGTACGCCCAGCTGCTCCATCACGGCGATCAGGTGCGCGATGCCGCGCACCGGCTGGCCCTGCACCACGAGCATGTTGGCTCTGAGCTCGTGTACACGGATCGTGTCCAGAATGGTGCGGGCGTGGTGCAGAACGGACCGGCTCAACGCCTCAAGTTGCTCGGGATCGCCGGCGAGGTAGGCCAGCTCGGCCGCAGCGGTGGTAACCTCCAGGGTCAACTCGTACTGCGTCTGCCAGCTCCCCGCCGGGATCACCGACTGGGCCACCTGGATGTAGGCGCGGGCTGGGGCAAAGGCGGCCGATGCCCGGGCCTGACGGGCGGCGCGCAGGTTGATGTCCAGGAGCAGCGCGCGGGCCTGGTCGTCAAGGGTGGCGGGCCGGCCTGCGTTGAGCTGGTTGGCAATATCGAAGCTGCGCTGCTCCAGGCGCTCGGGCGGGGTGAGCTCGAGCAGGCGCTGGCCCACCGACCAGTGGGCCAACGCGCGCTCGGCGGGCGGGAGCAGCCCGTAGGCAGCCTGTTGGATGCGGTCGTGGGCGAACTGGTAGGCGACGGGCGGGTGCTCGACGGGGAACGTCACCTCCAGCTCGGCCGACAGGTGCCCGTTGCCCAGCGGCTGGATGAGGCCTGCGAGGATCGCTGGGCGGAGCGCTCGCGCGGCTTCCGGCTGTGATACCCCGAGGACTGCGGCCAGTGTGGGGAGTTCAAAGCTATTGCCGATGCAGGCCCCAAGCGAGAGCGCCTGCTGGGCCAGCCTTGTCAAACGCCGGATCTGCGCTGCCATGAGCTCGACGACGTTGTCGGTCACGCCGCGCGCCTGGATCTCCGCGAGCGACCAGGACCAGCAGGCGGGTTGGGCCTGGAAGGTGAGCAGCCCATCCGTCGCGAGTGAACGTAGGAACGCGCGCGTGAAGAAGGGGTTCCCTCCGGTCTTCTGCTGCACGAGCTCCGCAAGCGGGGCAATCTCAGCGGGAGCGTGGTGGAGCGTGTCAGCGATCATGCGCTCCAGATCCTGTAGCCGCAGCGGTGTGAGGGCGAGGCGCGTCGTGCGACGGCCCGCCGCTGTGATCGCCTCGATTGCTCCGGTCAACGGATGGGTGGCGCCGACCTCGGCGTCTCGGAACGCGCCGATCAGCAGCAGCGACAGGTCGTCCGCGAGCGCCAGGAGCTCGATCAGCTTGATCGAGGCGAGGTCCACCCACTGCAGGTCGTCCAGAAATAGCACCATGGGGTGCTCGGGCTGCGCAAACGTGCGGGCGAGCGTAAGGAACAGCTGATTGAAGCGGTGCTGCGCCTCCGCAGGTGGGAGCTCGGGAACGGGCGGCTGCGGGCCTACGATCAGCTCAAGCGCCGGCACAAGCTGCGTCAGCACCTGGCCGTTTGGCCCCATCATCTCCAGCAACAGCTCGCGCCAGCGCTGCAGCCCTACGTCGCTCTCGGTGAGGAGCTGGCGCGCCAGCCCCTCAAACGCCTGGGTCAGGGCGAAATAGGGGATGTTGCGCTGATACTGGTCGAACTTGCCAGTGATAAAGCAGCCGCGCGCCTGGGTGATCGGCTTGTACAGCTCGTGTACGAGCATGGACTTCCCAATGCCGGCGGGGCCGGCGACCAGGATGAGCTCGGGGTCGCCGGCTGCACTGCCGGCCCGAGCAACGCGCCCGAACGCGTCGAGAAGGCTGGCGAGCTCGCGGTCGCGGCCGTAGAGCTTCTCGGGGATCGAGAAGCGGCTGGAGGTGTCGTGCTGGGCGAGCGTGAACGGTGCCACCCGCCCGTCGCGGGCGAGCTGCTGCTGGCACGCTTCGAGGTCGGCGATGATGCCAACGGCGCTCTGGTAGCGATCCTCGGCGGCCTTAGCCATCAATCGCAGGACGATGGCGGAGAGCATCGGGGGGATGCGAGCGTCGAGGGCATGTGGCGCCTCTGGCTGAACCGCCAGGTGGTGATGCAGGAGCTCGAGCGGGTCCTGGAGGGGGAAGGGCAGTCGCCCGGTGAGGAGCTGGTACAGCGTGACGCCGAGCGAGTAATAGTCCGTGCGGTAGTCGAGCGTGCGGTTCATCTGCCCGGTCTGCTCGGGGGACATATAGGCGAGGGTGCCCTCGAGCGCGGCAGGATCTTTTGGGAAGGGCAGCTCCTGGGCGAAGTCCGAGGCGATCCCGAAGTCAATCAGCTTGAGCTGCCCGGTGGCGGGGTTGTAGACAATATTCGAGGGGTTGATATCCTTGTGGATGACCTGGCGGTCGTGGAGCGCGCCGAGGGTGGCCGTAATGGCGATGGCGAGGGCAAGCAGCTCCTGTTGTGGGAGCAGCTGGCGTGCTGAGAGTTCGGCCAGCGATGTTCCGCCGAAGTCCTCCAGCATCATCGCAAGCGAGTGTTGGTACGGGAGCAGCTCGTAGACGCGAATGACACCTTCAAGCTCCAGGCGGCGTGTGATGAAAAACCCAAACTTGTAGCGCGTGAGCTCCTCTGGGGTAGGGTACTGCGCGCGTAAGAGCTTGCAGATCACCGGCAAGCCATCGCTGATACGCTGACCCCGGTAGACCTGAGAATGCGCCGTCTCGTGGATCTTGACGAGCACATGGTAGCCGGGGATTTCGAGCATGACCGCACCTCCTGGCCGACATATGCTCCGCCCTAGTAGCAGTCGACCGTACTGGCGGATCATACCACGCAGCGCACACTTATAGGAAGGTAGGTCGGAAGTAGGGCTACGTCATGGTGGGCGCGGTTGCCAGAACCAGGCGGTTGAAACCGCAGCGGCCGGGTCTGCCCGCGCAGGCGGGCGCCCGGCGCAGCGCGCCACCACGGCGCGCGTTCACGCGCCCGCATGCCGACAATGCAGTACAATGGTGTGATACCCACTTGCGTACATTTGTACGATCTGATAGTCTACAC
>JAYUYB010000404.1:0-4138 GCA_043752655.1 Chloroflexota bacterium | reverse complement strand
CGTAGCGCGCACCTGTGGCCTTTGTGCACCCATAGCCGCGCTTCGGTGCGACGGCGTGCGTAAGGGGGCCAGCGCCCCGAATCAATATGTCATACCCTGGTTCCAATTGACCAGCAAGGAATGATGCGTGATCACCTATACTGACTCACTCGACACGATAACCAGTAGCGAGCTGCAAGGTGGCTTCTTTGTGGGCTGGCCCAATCCACCATCACCGACGAACCACTACCGCATCCTCGCCAGCAGTGCGGCAATCGTATTGGCACGAACGGCAGACGGAACCGTTGTAGGCTTCATCACCGCCGTGAGTGATGGGGTTTCCTGTGCTTATATTCCGCATCTCGAAGTCTTGCCCGCATATCAGGGGCAGGGCATTGGAACGGCGTTGATGCAGCAGATGCTGGCGAAACTTCGACATCTGTATATGATCGATTTAGTCTGTGATCCGGCAGTGCAACCGTTTTACGAACGCTTGGGGATGCGCAACGTGGTGGGCATGGTCGTGCGCAATTATGATCGACAAGCCTGTGAGCTGATATGACCGAGTTCCTGCTCGGGATGCTCTCGAACGCGCTGGGCGAGCTGGTGGCCGACCTGTTCGGCGAGTCGCTTGCGGAGCGCGCCGACCGCCGGGCGCTCCAGCGCGCCCTTGAGGTTGCCGTGATCTGCGCCGAGCGCCAGTTTGCCACCGAGTACGCCGCCCACGACCCGGAGCTCGCCACGGCGCTCACCAGCAACACGCGCTTTGCCGATCTGCCAAGCGTGCGCGCCGCGCTGCGCGAGCTGCTCGCCCGCCCTTTTCACGACCCCGGCGGCGCTGTGGGGGTGCTGCGCGGCTCCTTCGCCGACGTGCTGCCCGAGCGGGTGGAGCGGGCGCGCGTGGATGCGGCGGTGAAGGCTTTCCTCGCCGCCCTGGGCCGCGAGGTGCTGTACATCCCGCAGCTGCGCGAGCTGTACGCGCTGAGCTTTGGCAAGCTGAGCGCCGAGAGCGGGCGCGCCACCGCCGAGCACACCGCTGCCATGGCTCACTCGGTGGCCGCCGTGGCCGCCAGCATCGGCGCGCTGCGCGAGGATCTGCGCCTGCTCGCCGCCCCAGAGCTACGCCTGCTCGCCGCCCCGCGCCCGCCCGCCGAGCGCCCGCGCCCCTGGCACAACCTGCCCCAGCGCAGCTACGCCGAGTTTATTGGGCGGCACGCCGAGCGCGAGCAGCTGACGCGCCTGCTGCTGCCCCACCCGCGCTCGCGCCACTTCGTCGTTACGGTGGACGGGATCGGCGGGGTTGGCAAGAGCGCCCTGGCGCTGGAGCTGGCCTACGGCTACCGCGAGCAGTACGCCGCGCTGCCCGAGCCAGAGCGCTTCGCGGCGATTGTCTGGGTTTCGGCCAAGCGCACCCTGCTGACGGCGGGCGGCATCCAGCAGCGCCGCCAGAGCTTCAACACGCTTGACGATCTGTTCCGCGAGCTGGCGACTGTGCTGGAGCAGCCCGCGCTGATGCAGGCCAGCCCCAACGAGCGCCGCAGCCTGGTGGAGCACGCGCTTACCGCCCAGCGCACCCTGCTGATCGTGGACAACCTGGAGACCGTGGACGACGAGGAGCTGCTGAGCTTTCTGCGCGAGCTGCCCGACCCCACCAAGGCGATCATCACCACGCGCCACCGCATCGACATCGCCTACGCCATTCGGCTCACCGGCATGGCCCACGAAGATGCCCAGCGGCTGATGCAGGTGGAGTCCGAGGCGAAGGGCGTGCTGCTCGCGCCAGCAGAGCTAGACGAGCTGGAGCGGCGCACGGGCGGGGTGCCGCTGGCGATGCAGTGGAGCATCGGGCTGATGAGCCTGGGGCACAGCGTGGAGGCGGTGCTGCGTCGGCTTGGCCAGGGCCAGAGCGATATTGCGCGCTTCTGCTTCGACGAGAGCGCGGCCCGCATCCGTGGGCGCGACGCGCACCGGCTGCTGCTGGCACTGGCACTGTTCGAGCGCAGCGTACAGCGGGACATGCTCGGCGAGGTTGCGGGGCTCGCCGACGATCCGATCGGGCGCGACGAAGGGCTGGCCGAGCTGCTGCGGCTCTCGCTGGTGAACCAGAAGGGCGAGCGCTTTCAGCTACTCCCGCTTACACACGCCTTTGCGCGGGGGGAGCTGGAGCAGCACCCGGAGCTGGCGCGCGCGCTCCGTGAGCAATGGATTGAGACAATAACCCGCCTTGCAGCTGCGTATAATGGGCTGCATTGGCAGTGGCGCGATCGTACGCTCTTGCGCCAGGAGGGGAAACATATCGCGAGTGTCGCAGACTGGGCGTCTCGCAGTGAACGCCCTGACGTGCTCCTGAAGGCTGCGCCAGGCCTTTGCTACTACTACGATCTCACCGGGCAATGGTTCGAACTCTTAAAGCTTGGCCAGGTGGGTATGGAGTATGCGCAAATCATTGGCGATGATGAGACGGCAATCTTTCTTAGCCATTATCTGAGCTGGATTCTTAGCCACCAGGAGCAGCATGACCGCGCCGAGGAGTATGCGCGCGAGTCGTTGCAGCGAGCTAGGCTGCGCGGTGACCCGCTCTGGATTTGTGCGGCGCTGCAAGGTCTTTCGCAAGTGCTGCGGCGTAGAGGTGACTTGGTAGGTGCGCGGGCAGCCTGTGCTGAAGCGCTCGCCATGCTCGATTATGTCAATGAAGAGCGGCGCATCTACGTTCAGGCCGACATTGATTACGAGCGCGGGAAGATTGAGCGGGATGCCGATAATAATGCTGCAGCCTGGCAGCACTTTGTCGCTGCGCAGAGTGTTTTCCGTCATGATATCGAAGATCCGGTCTTTAATCTGGAGTTTGCCTGGGGCCTGCTCTCGAATCTTGGCGAGATCGCTTTTCGGAAGCATGATCTTGAGACGGCGCTGCGTTACTATCTTCAGTGCTTAGCAACCTACCGTAAAATGGGCGGGAAAGGTGATATTGCGCTGCTCGTTCGCCTTGCGGCGCTTGAACAACGACGAGGCAATCTGAAGCAGGCTGCCGAGTACGCCCGCGAAGCGCTTGAGTGGGCCGAGAAACTTGGCATGGTGCGCGAGCAGCAAAAGGCTACCTCACTCTTGACCGAACTCGACGCCATGCATCAGCCCGGAGTAGACGATGGCCCATAGTTCTGAGACGACTCTTCAGCACAACCTGCCCGCGCGTGATTACGAGCGCTTTGTGGGCCGCCACGACGAGCTCGCCCAGCTGCGGCGCCTGCTGCTGCCCTACCCGAAGAGCCGCTACCACCTTGTGACAATCGATGGGATCGGCGGGATCGGCAAGAGCGCCCTGGCATTGGAGACGGCCTAGCGTGTGGCTGAGGGGCATGCGGCGGTGCCCGAGGCCGAGCGCTTCGCGGCGATTGTCTGGGTCTCGGCCAAGCGCACCTACCTGACGGTCGAGGGCATCGAGGCGCGGCAGCAGCGCTCTGGCGGGCTGGGCGACCTGTACGCCGCCGTGGCTCAGGTGCTCGCCTTCCCGGCCATCACGCGCGCGCGTGCCGAGGAGCAGCGCGCCATCGTGGAGCAGGTGCTGGGCGAGCAGCGCACGCTGCTGATCCTCGACAACCTGGAAACGGTGGACGACGAGGAGCTGCTGGCTTTTCTGCGCGATCTGCCCGACCCCACCAAGGCGCTGATGACCACGCGCCATCGCGCGGATGTGGCCTACCCGCTGCGGCTCAGCGGCCTGCCCCGCGCCGACGCCCACGCCCTGATCGTGCAGGAGGCCGCGCGCAAAGGCGTTGGCCTGGACGAGGGCGAGCGCGAGCAGCTCTGGATGCGCACAGGCGGCGTGCCGCTGGCGGCGGTCTGGAGCCTGGGCCTGATGGCGGCAGGCGTGCCGGTGGACGAGGTGCTGCGGCGGCTGGGGCAGGGCCAGAGCGACATCGCCCGCTTCTGCTTCGCCGAGAGCGCGGCCCGCATCCGCGAGCGCGACGCTTACACCCTGCTGCTGGCCCTGGGGCGCTTCGCCAGCGACGCCAGCCGCGAGGCACTCGGCGTAGTCGCTGGCCTCGCCGACGACCCGTTTGGCCGCGACCTGGGCCTAGACGAGCTGGAGCGGCTCTCGCTGGTGAACAAAGACGGCGACCGCTTTAGCCTGCTGCCGCTCACGCAGGCGTTTGTGCGG
>JAYUYB010000403.1:0-4144 GCA_043752655.1 Chloroflexota bacterium | reverse complement strand
CAGCCCAACCCCACGCTCGGCAACCTCCTGGCGCTGGTGGGCGCTGTCACCGTAAGCGGCTACCTGCTGATCGGGCGCGACCTGCGGCGGCGCCTGAGCCTGCTTGCCTACATCTATGTCGTCTACAGCACTGCGGCGGTGATCCTGCTGGCGTGGGCGCTGCTCAGCGGGCAGGCCGTGCTCGGTTTCCCGCCCTACGTCTACCTGCTGCTGTTGGGGCTGGCGCTGGGGCCGCAGCTGCTGGGCCACACCGCGTTTAACTACGCGCTCGCCGCGCTCTCGGCCACCTTCGTGGCCGTCGCCATCCTCGGGGAGCCGATCGGCTCGGCGCTGCTGGCGCTGGCCTTCTTCGGGGAGCGCTTCGCGCCGCTACAGCTGGGCGGCTTTCTGCTGCTGCTGGTGGGGATCTACACGGCCTCCACCGAGGCGCGGCGGGCGCCTGCTGGGGCTTAGCAGTATGCTATACTGCGTGCCAATTGGTCTGTCGGCCAGGCCGGCGACGCAGGAGGTTGCGCGTGACGATCCAGAGTCCCGAGGTGCAGGTGATCCCCGGCCTGACGTTCAGGGTGGCCGAGCGGGAGGAGCTGGAGAAGCCCTATCGCGTGATCATCGAGAACGATGATGTCACCCCGATGGAGTTTGTGGTGCAGGCGCTGCGCGTCTTCTTCGGGCTCGGCAACGACCAGGCGATGGCCGTGATGCTCACCGCCCACAGCGAGGGCCGCGCCCACGTGGTGACGCTCCCCTACGAAGAGGCCCAGGAGCGCATCTACAACGCCCATCACGCCGCCCGCGAGGCCGGCTACCCCCTGACGTTCTACCTCGAACCGGACGAGTAGCTTTTCTGTAGCCCGGAGCGCCCATCAATGGCTCGGCCACGTCTCGCCGCGATCAGCCTGCTCTGCATGGCGCTGCTTGTCGCCGGCTGCGCCTCTACCTCAGCGCAACCAGCCGCCACCGTTGTAAGCACCCCAACGCCGCCGCCCACCCCCACGCCAGCGCCCACAAGTGTCCCTAGCCCCACCCCGCAGCCCGTCTTCGCCGCTGGCTCCAGCGTGGCGGGCGTGGATCTCTCCGGCCTCACCCTGGACGCTGCCGCCGCCCGCCTGCGCACCGAGCTCGCCACCCCCGCGCCGATCAAGCTGCGCGTCGGCGATACCAGCCTCTCGCTCGACCCAGCGACGATCGGGCTCGCCGCCCCCGTGGACGAACTGCTCGCCCAAGCCGCGCCCAGCATTGGCGCCGCACGCCCCGCCACGATCCCCCTGGCGCTCAAGCTCGACGAGGCCGCCCTGCGCGCACAGCTGGAGCCGCTCGCCACCAAGCTCGCCGTGCCCGCTGAGATCCGTGTGATCACCGGCACCGACGTGCTCTCGCGCAGCTTCGCCTACACCCCCGGCCAGGCGCTGGATCTGGACGCCGCCACGAAGCTGCTTGCTGAAGGCCTCGCCGCTGGCGAGCAAGGCCCCTTCGAGCTGGAGCTAGCCGAGGATTCGTCGCCCCCCCGCGTAAGCCTGGAGCGGCTGCGCGAGGAGGTCGAGGCCATGGCGAGCACCTGGAAGGGCGTCGTCGGCTTCCACCTGCACGATCTGGAGCGCGGCGAGGCGATCGGCTTTCAGGACAAGACGGTCTTCGCCGGGGCGAGCACGATCAAGGTGGCGATCATGCTGAACGCCTATGTCAACCTAGCCAGCTTCGATAAGCTGGAGCAGGGCTGGCTCAAAAAGATGATCGTCGAGAGCGATAACCTCGCCGCCAACGGCCTGCTCGCCGCAGCTGCCGGCGGCCAGGGCACCGAGTACGCCTTCGTCGGCGCCGACGAGATGAGCACCATGCTCAAGGAGCAGCTGGGGCTGGAGCACACCTACCTGTTTGTGCCCTATGAGACCGGCGACTACATCAAGCTCTACAAGCCGAAGTTCCGCTGCGGCCCGGCCGGCCCGGTGGGCGCGAAGCCGTACACCGAGACGGGCGCCTGCCTGCGCGCCGAGCCCGCCAGCATCGCGCGCATCTACCTGCTGCTCGACCAGTGCGCCAACGGCCAGGGCGAGCTACTGGAGCTGTTCGAGCGGCTCAGCCCGCAGCGCTGCCAGGAGATGCTCGACCGCCTGGAGGCCAACGGCGACAAGACGCGCATGCGCGCCGGCATCCCCAAGGATGTGCGCGTCGAGCACAAGAGCGGCTGGATTGAAAACATGCAGGCCGACGCGGGCATTGTACGCAGCCCGAACGGGGCGTATGTCGTGGCGATCTACGCCTACCGGCCGCTCCCCAAAGGCCAGTTTCTCTGGTCTAACGAGGTGATGGCGCCGGTGGTAGCGGCCTTCTCGCGGCTGGCGTACACGGCCTACAACCCGGTGCGGCTAGGAAAATAGCTGAGGAAGGCTGTGTTTTTTGTACTCTATGGTACGATATCTAGCTAAGGCTTACACAGTGCTCAGGGTGCTGGCTTAGCAGATCACGGTTGAAGCGGAGGTTCCGTAACCGCGACAGTTTTAGGAACATCCCACGCAACATTGGCCGCCAAACGGCAGGCTGCTTCAATTCCGGCTGTAATAGCAGCCTCACGTAGTTGTGGTGTTATATCCATCGGTTGGATATTAATGAAATGCATGTCGGTAATGCCGACAAATCCAAAAATCGCCCGCAGATACGGTTCTTGAAAATCATAAATGTGGGATGGGCTTTTTTCTGAATAATCTCCACCGCGACTTGTAACGCAAACCATCCTTTTACCATGAACGAGGCCGACTGGCCGCCCCTGCTCATTGTACTTATAAAGATAGCCAGGCTGAATGATGCAATCAATGTAATACTTTAGTGCATATGGAATGCTAAAGTTCCACATGGGCGCCGAGATGAGATAAATATCTGCCGACAAGAAGTGTTCAATGAGAAGCTCAATTTGCCTCCACGACTCTTTATATCGTTTATTAATTGGTTGACTGGTCATCAGGGTGTATTTTGTCTCAATGTTGTCGCCAGCGACAGCAGGGAGATCGCCAGTAAACAAATTAATAGTATCGACACGCATGTCAGAATACTTCGTGTGCAAGCTTTCAAGGAACGCATTGGCAACGCGCAGAGTGTTGGAATCCTGTTCGCGGGGCGTGGCAATGACATGTAGTAGTTTCATGCGCGTCTCCTTATAATGGTGGATGAACTTAGTTGGCGTATCAGGCGTTGAGCATTACGTGTGTCTAGCTTTACATGCTCCTTCGGGATTTAGTTCATGTCGGCAGCGTGCATCGAAGCTGAGTACTTCATGTAATCGTAGAGTGGTATGCACCGCCTGACAGACATACTTTATGATGTTTGTGCATGGCACAAGCCGCACTTTCTTTCATCAGTATAGCACATCTTTCAAAAAGCATTGCACAAAACGTGCATTAGGCTTTATCGAAAGTACCTTAGGATGAGGCCAACGTCGTCCTCCATTAACGCTGATGTGAGAAAATGTACACTTGAAGGGCTTTATAGCTTTGAATTTACATTCAGCCATTGCGACATTTGGAACATCCACAAAAGCAAAGCTGGCAAACCCTGCGGCAACAGGCGAGCCAGAAGATCAGCTTCGCGCACCACTTGAGCAGTTGATCGCTGATCTTGCAGCCCTGTGTGGGCTGGCGCACGGCTCCGTGGCGACTGTTGGCGAGTCGGCGCTGGCTGAGCTAAAAACACGTCCAGACTACGCGGTTACAGTGCAGAATACGCTGATCGGCTTCATTGAGGTCAAGGCGCCCGGCAAAGGTGCAGATCCGCGACGCTTCAAGGATCGTCATGACAAACAACAGTGGGACAAGCTTCAATCGTTGCCAAATCTGCTCTACACCGATGGCAATGAATTCGGCCTGTGGCGCAATGGCGAGCTTGTCGGCTCGGTTGTGCGCTTGCTCGGCGATGTAGGAACCAGCGGACCCAGGCTTGATGCACCGCCTGGTTTGCTGGGTCTCTTTGAGGATTTTCTCGGCTGGGAGCCGATTGCACCGCGCGATCCCAGGCAACTCGCCGAGATTAGCGCCCGCCTGTGTCGCCTCCTACGCGAGGAAGTCGCTGAGCAGCTCGCGCAAAAAAGCACCGCACTTACAGCGCTCAAAACCGACTGGCGCAAGCTGCTTTTTCCTGAAGCGTCCGACGCGCAGTT
>JAYUYB010000402.1:0-4149 GCA_043752655.1 Chloroflexota bacterium | reverse complement strand
TCGCCCGGATCGACCCTCCCGCGACCAGCTTAGGAGTATAACAGTGCGACCATCCACCCTTCGCCCGGCCGGGCACCCGGCCAGGGACCGCGTGCTGCGCCGCGCCAGCGACTGGCGCCGTGCCTTCGCCCGCCCCACCCGCGACGGTGCGCTCGGCGACATCGCCGCCCCGCCGGTCAGCGTGATCACCCGTTCGGGCGTCCGCATCCACGGCATCCAGACCGGGGTGCTGGCGATCAAGCGCGCCCACGCCCGGCTGCGCCGCCCGGCTGCGCTGCGCCTGCTTTCGATCGTGCTCGACCCAACCTGGACGCCGCTGCTGCCCATCCTGACCTGGGTGATCGAGCACCACGAGGGGCTGTTTGTGATCGACACCGGCGAGCGGGCCGCCGCCAGCGACATCGACAGCTATATGGCCGCCGACCCGGCCAACCGCTGGTTCTTCAAGCGCAACCTGCCGCTGTTCGTCACCCCGTCCGAGGAGCTGGCGGCCCAGATGCGCAGGCTCGGCCTCCCGCCCGAGGCGGTGCGGACGGTGGTGCTCACCCATCTTCACGGCGACCACGCGGGCGGGCTAGATTTCTTTCCCCAGGCCGAGTTCCTCGTGGCCCGCGCGGAGTACGAGGGCCACCTGCGCCAGCCGCTGGGCGCGGTGCGCAGCCTCTGGCCGGATGGCTGGTCGCCGCAGCTCATCGAGCATAGCGGGCCAGCGTTAGGACCCTTCCCAGCGACGCATGCGCTGACGCGCGCCGGCGACCTGCTGCTCATCCCAACCCCCGGCCACAGCTACGGCCACCAGTCGGCGCTGCTGCTTGATGGCGAGCGCAGCTACCTGTTCGCCGGCGACCTGGCCTTCAGCGAGGCCCAGCTGCGCGCCCAGGGCCTCCAGGGCATCGCCCAGGATCTCGGGCAGGCCCGCACCACCCTGGAGCGCACCTGGCGCTTCGCCCAAAGCACGACCACGGTCTTTCTGCCCAGCCACGACCCACACGCGCTTCAGCGTCTACGTGACGGGGCGACCGTGAGCAGAGAAGCCGTCAGGTAACTACCAAAGGAGCAGGACGATGCGCTTTCAGCACACATTGGAGACGACGGCGCCGCCGGAGCGGATCTGGGGGCTCTGGACCGACGTGGCCGGCTGGCCGCGCTGGGACACGGCCCTTGTCTCCGCCCACTTGGACGCCGCCTTCGCCCGCAATGCTCAGGGCCGCCTGCGCTCCAAGGGCAGCCCCGAGTCGACGTTCATGCTCGTCGAGCTGGAGCCCGGCCAGAGCTACACCTTCGCTGTTCCGCTTCTGTTCGCGCAGCTGCGCGTCCGGCGCGCGCTCGCCCCGACGCCGGCGGGCACGCGCTACACCCACGAGGTGTCGTTCGTTGGCCCCCTGGGCTGGCTGTTCGGCTGGCTGCTCGGGCGCCAGTTCCAGGCCATGCTGCCGGGGGTGATGGAGCGGCTGCGCCAGCTCGCCGAGCAGCCGCGCGATACGCCAGTCGCGGTCGAGGGCTAGCCGCCGCTCTCCGGCGGCTAGCCCCATCCTCAACACCGCGCCGAAGGCAGCGAAGATCCGGGCCGCCGGCAGGTAGGCCGCGCCTATGCGCTGGTGCAGCCAGGGTGCCGAGAGGTAGGCAGCCACCGGCACGCCCGATACCAGCGCCGTGCAGCTTCCGACGGGCTTGCAGCTCCAGGCTAAGACGATTAGCGCGCCCCTGGTGATCGAGGCGGCGGGCGGCGGCGCGGTCTGCTATCACAACATCCTGCGCGATAACCTGCTCCAGAGCTACCACCAGTATGTCTTCGCCGGCGAACATCTAGTGCGCGGGGGCGGGCACTTCCTGCTGGCAGATGGCGGGGCGGGTGCCGCCGGCATGAGCCTGGAGCACAGCGGGGCCGCCGACCTGGTCTACGTCTTCGGCGTCTCGGGGGCCTTCGAGCTGCTGCTGGCGGCCTGGATGCTCTACATCGCCCTACGCCAGCCAGCCCTGATCGGCCTGGGCCTGTGGACGCAGATCGCCAAGAGTGGCCTGGTGCTGCTGCTCGGCTACGCCCTCAAGCCGCCAGTCGGCCCGCCACCTGGCCTGATCCCCGACCTGGGCACGCTGATCCTTGCCGCCCTGGGTCTTGCCGCGCTTGTCCTCGCCAGGCGGTCGGGCGTGTGAAAAGCACTGGCTGGCCAGCACCGATCAGCTGCTCACAGCGCAGCAGCGCACCCTTGCCGGCTATATGTAATCATGAGGGGCCCCCAAAGCGATGAAGATGCGACCCATGCTCGCCGTGCTCGCCGCCGTGCTGCTCGCCGCCTGCGCCGCTGGCAAAACCGAGATCCAGGCCGACGCGACCCAGACCGACACCACCGCCGATATAGGCGCGGCGCGTCAGGACCCTGCGGCGGCCACGCTGCGCAGCGCCTTCTTCGGCCTCGACAATGGCCTGCCGCTTGGAACCAACGCCCAAATCTGCCGGGGCGCGGGCGGCGCCGACGGTATGCCCGTGATCTTCTCGCGCGAGGTCGACCCGGCCACGCTGCAGGCCGGCGACTTTCGGGTGCTCAGCGCCGCCGGGGTGGTCGGCACAGTGACCTGCGTGACGTTGGCGCCCGCGATCAACCCGGGCGAGCTGCGCACCGGCCTGCTGGTCGGCGAGTTCGGCAGCGCCGCAGACGACCCGCCGGCGACGGTGGAAGTGATTGGCAACCTGCTCTCTAGCGACCGTAGCCTGAACTTCAAAGGCGCCACGGTAGCTGTCACCCCGCTGGCGCCGGGACCGACGCTCGTGCTGGCCGAGCTGGTGCCCGAGGCGCAGTGGAAGGCTGGGGCCCAGGGCGGGCCGTGGGGAAACGGCAGCGGCTGCCCCGCCGGGACAGTACAAGCGGTGCGGGCGGTCTAGGCGGGCGGCGTCACCCTCCCCGACGACGGCGAGCCCGGCGACGCCGTCGGTGTTCGACTGCCGACGGGCGTGACGGGTTGTCTGCACTGCCCCACAAGCGCATCGAGCCCACGCCGCAAGCGCTATATGCTGACGCCGGACGCGATTGAGCGCGGCTCAAGCGCAACACGATAGCAGGAGTCCGTCACAGGTAAATACGAAGCCCACGAAGGCCACGAAGCCGATCCAGCAGTAGTACAACCTTTGTGTGCTTCGTGGGCTTCGTGGTTCAAAGCTGGCGCTGTACTCGGTGTTACGCCCGCGCGCCCTGCCCCAGGTAAAGTAGCGCCATGCTCGCCAGCAGCAGCGCTGCGCCGAGCAGCCCGAGTGCCGTGAGCCGCTCGCCGAGCAGCAGCACCGCCAGCACGGTGGAGCCGAGCGGCTCCAGCAGGGTGACGATCGCGCTCACGGTGGCAGGCACGCTGCGCAGCCCGCGCAGGTAGAGCGCGTAGGCCAGCGCGGTAGGCACCAGCCCTAGGTAGAGGATCAGCAGCCAGCCCACGGGCGGGTAGCTGAGCACGAGCCCCCCGGCCAGGGCTGGCGGCAGCAGCAGCAGCGCCCCCAGGCTGAAGGCTATCGTAATCGGCTGGAGCGGGTGGTAGTGCGGCGCCACCACCTTGCCGCCAAGGGCCACCAGGCTGTAGCAGACGCCCGCGCCAAGCGCCAGGGCCGAGCCAGTCCAGAGCGCCGGACCGCTGGCCTTGGGCGCCCCACCAACCAGCAGCGCCGTGCCCGCGAGGGCGCCCGCCAGAGCCAGGATCGTGGCCAGGCCAAGCCGCTCGCGCAAAAAGATGCCGGCCAGGATGGCCGTAAACACGGGCGCGCTACAGATGTTGATCATCACGGCGGCGGCCACGCCGAGGCGCGGGATGGCCGCGAAGTAGCAGAGCTGGTAGCCCGCGAAGGCCGCGCCGATCAGCGCCATGCTGCCCAGGTGCCGCCGCTGCACGCGCCAGAAGCCCGGCCCAAGCCACACGCGGCTAAGCAGCAGCAGCGCGGGCGCCGCCACCAGCAGGCGCAGCAGGCCCACCGAGGACGGATTCGTGTCGGCCACGCTGTAGAGCAGGCTCACCGCCACCCCGATCGTCCCCCACGTGAGCGCCGCCAGCGTGATTAGCAGCAGCCCCTCGTGCCGCCCCCCTCGTTCCCAGAGCATAACGCCCCTCTCGCCACACGCCTCGCCACCACAGCAGTGTAGCAGGCAGGCGCCGCCCCCCAACTGCCTGATC
>JAYUYB010000401.1:0-1525 GCA_043752655.1 Chloroflexota bacterium | reverse complement strand
GGCCGTTCCAGACGAGCTTGGGGGTGAGCAGCTCGGCCAGGCCGTCGAAGGGCTTGAGCAGGAAGCTGTCGGCGACGGCGTCGTAGATGGTGGCAGTGTGGGCGAGGAAGCGAAAGAAGCCGGGCACATCGGCGGGGCTGATGCGCGCGATCTCCTGGATCAGCTGGGGGAGACGCTGCCACGCATTGAAGCTGGTGCCGTCGGGCCAGAGGTAGCGGCAAGTGGGCTCGATCTGATCCAGGCTTAGGTAATCGCCCATGGAGCGACCGACGGAGCTGAAGAGTTCTTCGATCACCCAGGGCATGGTGAGCAGCGAGGGGCCGGTGTCGAAGCTGTAGCCCTGGGCCTGGACGAGGTTCAGCTTGCCGCCGACGCGCTCGTTCTTCTCCAGCACGATCACGCGGCGGCCCTGGGCGGCGAGGCGAATGGCGGCGGCGAGGCCGCCAAGGCCAGCGCCGACGATGATGATGGGGGGATGCACAATGTTCTCGACACAAATTGGGGGGCGAAGGGCGCCCCTTTGCACAAATGAGGATCGTTACCAAGTGGGGAGGGCGCCCGCTAGGGGCGCCCCGACGGCGCCCCAACGAGACGTTTCAACCAACGAAGATTGTTACCAGGCCTTCTTCTGGCCTGGGATCTGGGCGCCGAAAATGCTGGGGGGCAACTTGAAGCCGTGGGCCTCTAGGCGCGGGGTAAAGCGCGGACGCACGCCGGTGGGCTTCATCTCGCAGATAACCTTACCCTCAGGCGACTTGCCCTGGATGTCGAGCTTGAAGATGTCCTGGAGCACCACCGTCTCGCCCTCCATGCCCTGCACCTCAGTGATGTAGGAGACCTTGCGCTGGCCGTCGTCGAGGCGGGTCTGCTGGACGATAATGTCGATGGCGGAGGCGATCTGCTCGCGGATCACCTTGAGGGGCAGATCCATCCCGGCCATCATCGACATTGTCTCCATACGGGCGAGCGAGTCACGGGGGGTGTTGGCATGCAGCGTGGTGAGCGAGCCATCGTGGCCGGTGTTCATGGCCTGGAGCATATCCAGGGTCTCGCCGCCACGGCACTCGCCGATCACGACGCGCTCGGGGCGCATACGCAGCGAGTTCTTCACCAGGTCGCGGATGGCAACCACGCCGGAGCCGTCAACCTCGGGGGGTTTGGCCTCCAAGCGCACCACATGATCCTGGGCGAGCTGAAGCTCGGCGCTATCCTCGATGGTGACGATACGCTCGTCTTCGGGGATGAAGTTGGAGAGCACATTGAGCAGAGTCGTCTTGCCGGAGCCGGTGCCGCCGGAGACCACGATGTTGAGGCGGCTGACCACACAGGCGCGCAGAAACTCGGCCATCTCGGGGGTCATCGAGCCAAAGCGGATCAGGTCGTCGACCTTGAGCTTATTCTTGGAGAACTTGCGGATGGTGATGGTGGAGCCATCGATGGCGCACGGCGGGATAATGGCGTTGACGCGGGAGCCATCGGGGAGGCGGGCGTCGACCATGGGCCACTTGCGGTCGATGCGGCGACC
>JAYUYB010000400.1:0-4171 GCA_043752655.1 Chloroflexota bacterium | reverse complement strand
ACACTGAGGTCGAGCACGTACGCGCCGATGGCGACGCCGACGCGGGGCGGGCCGCCGGCGCGCGGGCGCACGATACCGTAGGGCAAGTTCTGGAGCGGGAAGTGCGATTCGGGCGGAAGCTCGATGAAGGAGCGGAGCATCGGGCACCTCGTGTAGCAGGGGGCAGTTCACATGAGCAATTGTAGCGTATGGGAGGGCTTGCACGAGGAGGCCCTGTTTTGCCGCTTGACAAACTGAGAACGAAATGTATTATTGTGAATACCATTCACTAATTTGATGGAAAGACACTTTCAAGAGAAGTCATTCTAGGAGCGATGAAATGTCACGTCGAGAGCGTATGCATGAGGCGACCCGCGAGGAGATCAAGGCGGTGGCGAGCCGTCAGATGGCCGAGAGCGGCACAGCGTCGCTCTCACTGACGGCGATTGCGCGGGCGATGGAGCTGGTGCCGTCGGCGCTGTATCGCTACTTTCCCGACCGCGACGCGCTGATCACCGCGCTGCTGCTCGACGCCTTCGAGCATCTGGCCGAGGCGCTGCGCGCGGCCGACGCATCGGCGCCCCCCACGCACTACGGCGAGCGTCTGATGGCGGCGGCCATGGTCTACCGGAGCTGGTCGCTGGCGAACCCGATCGCATTCCAGCTTGTGTTCGGCAACCCCATCCCCGGCTACGATGCGCCGCTAGAGCTGACTGGCCCGGCCATGCAGCGCGTGTTTGGCGTATTTCTCGGCACAATCCAGGAGGCTCACGACGCGGGCAAGCTGCGGCCCGTGGCCGACTTTCAGGCGGAGAGCCTCTGCCCGCCCCAGCCCGGTAAAAGCTTTGGCCACTACGCGCCACCCGTGATGTACAGCGGCCTTGCGGGGTGGACAGTGATGCACGGCGTGGTGACGCTGGAGCTGTTTGGCTTTCTTGCCCATAGCATGCAGGATGTGGAGGCGTTTTACAGGGGGCGGATGGGTCTGTATCTGGCCTCGATGGGGCTGGATACGTAGCAGGGCTGCAACGACGGACGACGGATGACGCAGATGAGGAGAGCTGTGATGCAACGCTCGCTTCCCGACGCCATCTGGGCGCTGCTGCTTGTCAACTTCGTGGGCTCGCTGGGCTTCACGATCACGCTGCCGCTGATGCCGTACTACGCCGCGACCTTCGGCGCCGACCCGTTCACGGTGGGAATGATCGCCTCGTCTTACGCGGTCTGCGCGCTGATCGCGGGGCCGATCCTCGGCCAGCTGAGCGACCGGCAGGGGCGGCGGCCCTGGCTGCTCTTTAGCCAGCTTGGCACCGTGATTGGCTTGGTAGTCACCGCGCTGGGCGGCTCGCTGTGGGTGCTTTTTCTGGGGCGTATGATCGACGGGCTCTCGGGCGGCAACCAGGTGATCGCGCAGGCCTACATCGGCGACGCCACGCGCCCCGAGGAGCGCACGCGGGTGTACGGCCTGATGGGCGCCTCCTTCGGCCTGGGTGCAATCATGGGGCCAGTGCTGGGCGGCGCGCTGAGCGCGATAAGCTACGCTTTACCCTTCTGGGTTGCCGCCGCCATCGCCGCCGTGGCCCTGCTCGTCACCGCCCGCTTTCTGCCAGAGTCGCGCCGGGAAGTCGCACCGGGCGCCCCCGCGAGCCCTGGCCCGCTCGCACAGCTGATTGGCCTGGGGCGTGCCGCCGATCTCCATCGGCCGCTCGCGCTCTACGCGGTGATGGCGCTGGTCTTTAGCTTGTTTGTGGCCAGCATCGGGCTGTTTATGCAGCTACGGCTCCAGGCTTCGCCGCTTACGGCCGGGCTGATGGTGGCCTACTACGGTGTAGTGAGCGTCGGGATGCAGTTCCTCGTGGTGGGCCGCGCCGCGCGGCGCCTGGGCGAGGGGCGCATGGTGCTGGTTGGGCTGGCCACGACGGCGGCGGGTCTGTCCATCCTCGCCGCCACCGGCTCGATCCCCATGGCCTGCCTCGGCGTCACCGTGCTGGTGGCGGGTATGTCGCTGCTGCGCCCCGCCGTGATGAGCCTGATCTCGCAGGCGGCCAGCCCCGAGCGCCAGGGCAGTACGATGGGCGCGACCCAGTCGCTCCAGAGCCTGGCCGACATCGTGGCGCCGCTGGTTGGCGGCGCCCTGATCGCGGCTGGCACGCTGGGTATGCCGTTCGTGGCGGGGGCCGTGGTCGCGCTAGCTGGGCTGCTCATGGCCTGGCAAGGGCACAGGGCACAGGGCACAGGGTACAGGGTAGAGGCCGAGCCCAGCGAGGGCGCTGCGCGCTAGGCAGCACTCAGCACTCGCCCTGACCGCTTACACAGCCGCTCGCCGCCTGGTATGTGCCAGGGCAGGCTACCGCATTGTCTGAAATGCACCGATAAGGAGTCCCGCAATGATCACGCAAGCGCCGCTGTCCACCCTCGCCGAGCCACGCTTTGATCTCGGCAGACTGCTTCGCCGGGCCTGGGCCTTCAACCCCATGCTGGTTGTCTTCACCATCGCCAGCGCCCTGCTGCTGCTGGTCGGCGTGGTGGGCATGCTCGTCGATCCGCGCATCGTGCTGGGGATGCCCAACTGGGCCAAGAGCACGAAGTTCGGCATGTCGCTGATGCTCTACGGCGCCACGCTGCTCCTGATCCTGCCTATGCTCACACGGCGGCCGCGCCTGGCCCAGTTTGTGGCCAACGGCACCGGCGCGCTGCTGCTGATCGAGGTCGTGCTGCTGGCGCTCCAGGCCACACGCGGCGTGCCCATGCACTTTAACGAGTCGACCGCGTTCGACACGCTGCTCTGGCGTATCATGAGCATCAGCATTATGCTCTTCTGGCTGGTCACGCTGGTGGGCGTGGGGCTGCTGCTCTTCCAGCCGATGACGAACCGCGTGCTGGCCTGGAGCGTGCGGCTCGGCATGCTGCTCACGCTGATCGGGCTCACCGAGGGCTTCCTGATGACGACCCCGAACGCCACGCAGCAGACAATACTGGCGTCGGGCCAGCAGCTCGACCTGGTGGGCGCGCATACGGTGGGTGGGCTGGATGGCGGCCCCGGCCTTCCGCTGCTCGGCTGGAGCACCAACCACGGCGATCTGCGCATCGGCCACTTCATCGGCATCCACGCTGTGCAGGTGATCGGCCTGCTGGGCCTGCTGCTGCTCCAACTTGGCCCCGCCTGGCTGGGCGAGCGCGCCCGACTAGCCCTGGTGGCTCTGGGCGCGCTGGCCTACTTCGGCCTGATGGCCCTGGTTACCTGGCAGGCCCTGCGCGACCAGCCCCTGCTTCAGCCGGACGCGCTGACGCTGGGGGCGCTCGCCGGCCTCGTCGCGGCGACAGCGCTGGCGAGCGGGGCAGTGCTTGTGGCGGCGCGGTACTCTAGCCGGTAGCCGATGAATGAGCGCCTAACAGAATGAAGGAGTCTTGCGATGGAAACGATCTTCTCGCTCAGCAGCCTGCTGGTGATGCCGTTCTGGCTGCTGATGATCGCGCTGCCCACCTGGCGCTGGACGCGCCGGATCATGGCTTCGCCGCTGGTGGCGGCGCTGCCCGCGCTGCTTTACGCGGCCTTGGTGCTGCCACAGATCGGGCCGATCTTCGCTGCGGTGAGCAGCCCCACGCTCCCAGGGCTTATGGCGCTGCTCGCCACGCCCGAGGGCGCCACAATCGCCTGGGTTCACTTTCTGGCCTTCGACCTGCTGGTGGGCCGCTGGGCCTACCTCGATAGCCGCGAGCGCGAGGTGAGCCCCTGGCTGATGGTGCCCGTGTTGTTTCTGGTGCTGATGCTCGGCCCGATCGGCTTTCTGCTCTACCTGGCCGTCCGCGCTATCGCCAGCTTTGCCCGCCGCGCCAACGTAGCGCCCGCCACCACGCGGGCCTGACAGGCCTTGGATTGCCGCGTCACATTGAGGAGCAGCCCCTATGACGACCATTCACACTATTCGCCTCCCGCTGGTCAACGCCTTCCTTGTGGGCGGCGACGGCTGGATCATCGTGGATGCGGGCGCCCCCGGCGACCACACGGCCATTCTGAGGGCCGCTGCCGCCCACGGCGTAATGCCCAGCGCTATCCGGCTGATCCTGCTGACCCACGGCCACGTCGATCATTTTGGTGGGGCGCAGGCGCTGCGCGCCGCCACGAGCGCCCCCGTGGCTGTTCACCGCGCCGACGCGGAGTTCCTGCGCACGGGCCGCAACCCGGAGCTGG
>JAYUYB010000399.1:0-1531 GCA_043752655.1 Chloroflexota bacterium | reverse complement strand
GGCTGACCGGGTGGCCAGGTGACACCTGGCGGCTTCGCTGGGTGCCACCCGGTCACCGTGTCACGCCCTGGTATTCACGCCCCCTGAAGTAGCGGCCTCATACGCGGCCACGGCGTCTTCCTGCTGCTGGAGGTAGCCGAGCTGGTCGACGCCGTTCACCAGGCAGTGCTTGGCGAAGCCGTCGATGGGGAAGGCCACGGCGCGGCCGCCGGGCAGGATCACGCGCTGGTTGGCGAGATCGACGGCGACCGTGCTCTCGGGGTCCTCTTCGATATGGCTGAGCAGCTCGTGGTAGCTCTCCTCGTCGATGGCGATCGGCAGCAGGCCGATCTTCAGCGAGTTGCCCCGGAAAATATCGGCAAAGCTCGGCGCGATCACAGCGCGGAAGCCGGCGCCCTGGATGGCCCAGGGTGCGTGCTCACGGGAGCTGCCGCAGCCAAAGTTCTTGCCCGCCACCAGCACGCTCGCCCCAGCCGCCTCCGGCCTGTTCAACGGGAAGTCGGGGTTGGGCGTGCCGTCGGGGAGCAGGCGCCAGGCCTCGAACAGCCCTTTGGCGATGCCTGCCTTGTCTGTAACTTTTAACCATTTAGCCGGTATGATCTGGTCGGTGTCGATGTTCTCGCCTGGCACAGCCACGGCCTTGCCGCTGAACGTGGTGATCGGCTCCATCAGAGGCTCCTTACAGCATTGTGCGCGGATCGGTCACGACGCCCGTCACGGCGGCGGCGACAGCGGTGAGCGGGCTGGCAAGCATGGTGCGCGACCCCGGCCCCTGGCGGCCCTCGAAGTTTCGGTTGGAAGTCGAGACCGCGTACTTTCCAGCTGGCACCTTATCATCGTTCATGGCCAGGCACGCCGAGCAACCGGCCTCGCGCCACTCGGCCCCTGCGGCCTTGAAGATCTCGTGCAGGCCCTCGGCCTCGGCAGCTTTTTTTACCTGCTGCGAGCCGGGAACCACCATCACGCGCACGCCCTCAGCTACCTTGTGGCCCTTGATTAGCGCGGCGGCCTGGCGCAGATCTGATAGGCGCGAGTTGGTACAGCTGCCGATAAAGACCATGTTGATCGGGTGGCCCAGCAGCGGTCGGCCTGGCTGAAGGCCCATGTAGATCATAGCTTTGTCCAGCGCCATGCGGCTGCTCGCGTCGGGCATCTCGTCTAAGGTGGGGATGAGTCCGTCGATGGGCATGCCCATGCCGGGGTTGGTGCCGTAGGTGATCATCGGCACAAGCTCCGAGGCGTCCAGCGTCATCTCTTTGTCGAACAGGGCGCCCTCGGCGCTGGGCAGCGTGCGCCAGCGCGCCACAGCGGCCTCGAACTCCGCCCCCTGCGGCGCAAAGGGCCGCCCCGCAACGTACTCGAAGGTCGTGTCGTCGGGGGCGATCATGCCGGCGCGCGCGCCGCCCTCGATACTCATGTTGCAGATCGTCATCCGCTCCTCCATCGAGAGGCTGCGGATCGCCGAGCCCATGTACTCGAAGACGTGGCCGTTGCCGCCGCCCACGCCGTACTTCGCGATCAGGGCCAGGAT
>JAYUYB010000398.1:0-4177 GCA_043752655.1 Chloroflexota bacterium | reverse complement strand
ACCGCGAGGAGCTGGACTATCGCCGTGACGAGATGGCGCACTACGAGCGGCTCGCCGCGCAGCTGCGCCAGGCCGCAGAGGCCGTGGGCGGCGAGGCCGCGCCGCTCAATCTGGACGACGCCTACGCTGCCTTCGACGCGGCCATAGCCGACGACCTGAACACGCCCGCCGCACTCGCCATGCTCCAGATTATGGCGAGCGAGATCCTCGCTGTCGCCGCCGAGGGCCGCAACGTGACGACGGCGACTGCCACGCTACGCGATCGGGCCGCCATGCTCGGGTTCAAGCTGGGCGCGTGATCTGCCCTCCAAAGTGTCTTCGGCCGACTGTCATAAACGTAGGCTGCGACGATGCGAAGCTTCCTGGTGCGAATCACCCTGGCAGTGCTGCTGGCAGTGCTGCTGGCGGCCTGCGCCGCGTCTGCACTGCAGCAGCCTGCGGCGCCCTCGGGCACCATCCGCTGGAGCCTGGAGGGGGTGAGCGACATCACGCGGCTCGACCCGGCGCGCCTGGGCGGCAGCCAGGATAACATCCCGATCAATCTGATCTTCGGCGGCCTCGTGCGGATCAACGATAAGCTGGAGCTGGTGGGCGAGGGCGCCGAGCGCTGGGAGATCAGCGACGACGGCACAGTCTACAAATTTTTCCTGCGCAAGAACCTGAAGTACGGCAATGGCGACCCGGTGACGGCCCAGCAGTTTGCCGACTCGTTTGCCCGCGCCCTGGCCCCGGCCACCGGCACCGAGTTCGCCCTGACTTTTTTGTCCAATGTGGTTGGCTCACGCGAGGTCTTTGAGGGCAAGGCGCCCAGCCTCGCCGGGATGCGCGCCCTAGACACCAGCACCCTAGAGATCACGCTGGACTCGCCGCGCGGCTACTTTCTCTCGCAGCTCTCGTACGGGCTGATGTTTCTGACGCCCAAGCAGATCGAGTCTGCGGGCGCCACGTGGGTGGACACAGCCTTTGGCAGCGGCCCCTTCCGGGTGAAGCTGCGCGAGCCGGGGCGGCGCCTTGTGCTGGAGGGCAACCCGCACTACTGGGCGGGGCTGCCAGGCGTGCAGGAGGTAGAGTTCCGCTACTACCCGAGCACCGACGCGGCGCTTACGGCCTACCTGGCTGGCGAGGTGGACATTATGGGCAGCCTGCAAGCGGGCGTGCCAGCGCAGCGCCTTGGCGAAGTGCGCGGTAAGCCGGGCTTCCAGAGCATGAGCGCGCCGGTGGTGCGCTACGTGGGCTTCAACAACGCGCTGCCGCCCTTCAACAACGTCTATGTGCGCCAGGCCTTCGCCCAGGCCACCGACAAAGACGAGCTTGCGCGCAAGGTGCTAGGCGGGGCGGGCGTCGCCGCCGAGCGCATTCTGCCGGCCGGCTTCCCCGGTACGCAGCTGCCGATCGAGCCGCTGCGCTTCGACCCGGTGAACGGCGCGCGCGCGGCGCTCGGCCTGGCCGGCTACCAGAGCGGCGCCGAGCTGCCGCCGATCACGCTGCCCTACGAGAGCGGCGACCCTGATCTGGAGCAGGCCGCGCTGGCGCTCCAGATCAGCTGGCGCGAGACGCTGGGCGTGAATGTGCGCCTGGAGCCTGTGTCCCGCGATGTGCTGATCGCCCGGCTGGACGCCATGATCGCCAACCCCAGCGACCCGGCGACGGCCATGCAGCTCTACCTGAGCGTCTGGGGCGCCGACTACCCCGACCCGCAAAACTTTATCTCGCTCCAGCTGCGCAGCGACTCGCCCTACAACAACGGCCACTGGGCGAGCGCCCGCTTCGACGAGCTTACGGCCCAGGCCGACCAGCTGAGCGGCGGCGATAGCCAGCCCGAGCGCCTGAAGCTCTACCGCGACGCAGAGCAGATCGCTGTGAGCGAGGTGGGCTGGCTGCCGCTCTACAACCCCCAGGTGGTGCTCGCGATCCGCCCCAGCGTGAAGGGCCTGGTGGCCACCACCACGCCCCAGGGTATCATCGCGGCAGACTGGACGCAGGTGCGCATCGAGCCAATAGCCAATAGCCAATAGCCAATAGCCGGACGGTGGACGATAGACGATAGACGATAGACGGTAGGCTTCGGCACCGACCACCGACCACCGACCACCGACCACCGACCACCGTCCACCGTCCACCGTCCACCGTCTGCTTACACCACCTCGATATTCGCCTTGCCGCCGTAGAAGTCCCACCAGGGCTTTGCGCCCTTGGCGAGCACTTCGTTGAGGGCGGTGATGTTCTTGACGCCGCGATCCTCTAGCCACGCCTCGAGCGCGGCTGCGCCCTGCTGGCCGTAGACGGGGATGCCGTCTTGCCAGGTGGCGCGGCCGCAGAGCACGCCGGAGAATGGCGTGCCAGCCTCGGCGGCGAGCTCCAGCGTCTCGCGGAAGATCTCGTCGGTGACGCCGGCGCTGAGGTAGATGAAGGGCTTTGTGGCAACGCTTGCGGCCTGCTGGAAGAGCTCCTTCGCCTCCTCACGACTGTAGGCTTTTTCGCCGCCGAAGACGCGCATGCCCTCCACGAACTTCACGTTGACGGGCACCTCGACCTTCAGGATATCTACGCCGTACTGTGGCTTGGAGAACTCCGCCATGTAGGCGGTGACATGCTTTGGCTTGACTTTGGCGAAGGCGAGCGATTTCTCGTCGCCGATAGTGTCGTCGTAGGTGATCGGCTCCAGGAAGAAGGCGATATCCTCGGCGACGCACTCCGAGCCGATGCGCTCGATGAAGGCGTGCTTCACCTCGTTGATGGCGGCGTCGTCGGCGGGGTTGTAGTAGAGCAGGATCTTCACGGCGTCGGCGCCGGCGGCCTTGATGCGGCGCACGCTATAGTTGCTGAGCAAGTCGGGCAGGCGGCCCTGCACGCTTACGTCGTAGCCCGTCTTCTCGTAGGCGAGCAGGACGCCGGTGCCGGGCGCGCGCTGCGCGAGGGCGGGCAGGCCGTACTCGGGGTCCATGAGAATGGCGGAGGCGTGCTTGGTGAGCACCTTCGTGACAATCGCCTTGAACTCGGTGAGGTCGCTATCGCTCACTTCGCTGCCGCGCGCCTTGGCGATGGCCTTCTTGAGCGAGCCGCGCTGGTCCATCGCGGCGGCGGCGATCACGCCGTGCTCATTCGCGCAGGCCTGGATGCCATCGAACTTACCTTTGGAGATGCGCACTGTGGCCATTGGTATTGCTCCTTCTTACACGTAACGGCATGAAGGTGGGAAGCATAGAGGGCGGGCTGCTGCCCAATTATACACCATCGCGGCGGCAGGCCCGGTTGTGGCGCGGGGGTGGCCGCAGACAGATGTGGTACAATATCAACGATTCCCAACCTTTTGCACTGGTATGACCTGGAGGTTCTTATGAAGCAGGTAGTGGGCGCGTTCACCTTCGTGCTCGGGCTCATTCTTGGGCTGGTCGGCGGCGCCGCGCTGCTCGCCTACGCCTATCAGGCCGCCGGTCTCTACCCCCCGGACGACGCCACGATCAAGTTTATCGCCCGCGAGCGGGGCTGGCTACGCGACGACGTGTAATCCAAGTAAGTACTGAGTGCTGAGTCCTGTCGGCAACAACGCATGCCCTCTGCCACTCAGCACTTGCGCGCAGCGCACTCAGCACTCAGCACTATGCCCGGCCACTCAGTCCTATGCCCTGCCACTCAGCACTTGCGCGTAGCGCACAAGGAGGTGCCCTGTTGGAGAAGCCCTGGCTGTCCCACTACGAGAAGGGTGTGCCCGCCACCCTCAGCTACCCAAACTATACGCTTAACGATCTGCTGCCGAACGCCGTGCGCAGCTACCCCGACAAGGTTGCCACTAACTTTGTGCTGCGCTATATGCTGGGCGGGCGCTTCACGATTGGCGGCAAGCTCACCTACCGCCAGCTCAACGAGCAGGTGGACCGCATGGCCACGGCGCTCTACCAGCTGGGCGTGCGCCAGGGCGACCGGGTGGCCGTGATGCTGCCGAACTCGCCGCACTACATCATCACCTTCTTTGCCGCCATGCGCATCGGCGCGATTGTGGTGAATATTAACCCCACCTACACCGGACGCGAGCTGTCCCATCAGGTGACGGACGCCGGCGCCGAGACGCTGGTGCTGCTCAATCTGTTCTGGCCGCGCCTGCGTGAGGTGCGCAGCGAGACGCCGATCAAGCGCGTGATCGTGGCGCATGTGTTCGATACGCTCAGCTTCCCCTCCA
>JAYUYB010000397.1:0-20223 GCA_043752655.1 Chloroflexota bacterium | reverse complement strand
AATGCTCAGAGTCGCTTTTGATCGGCACAACGTAGATCGTCTCCGGCTCGTGGGCGTGGACGGCGATGGGGAAGCCGAAGTCCGAGGGCAGGTTGCCGCTCACCTCGTGCCACAGCTCACCGGCGTTGTCGCTGCGCATCACGTCCCAGTGCTTCTGCATGAACAGCACGTCGGGGCGCGAGGGGTGCAGCGTGATGCTGTGGACACAGTGGCCGACCTCTGCATCCTGGTCGGGGATGCCCTCAGAGCGCAAGCCCTGATTAATCGCCCGCCACGTGGTTCCGGCGTCGTCGCTGCGAAAAGCGCCCGCAGCCGAGATGGCGACGAAGATCCGCGCGGGGTTGCTCGGGTCAAGCTTGATCGTATGCAGGCACATGCCACCAGCGCCGGGCTGCCAGGAGGGCCCGGAGGTGTGCTGGCGCAGCCCGGAGAGCTCCTGCCATGTCATACCCCCGTCCACGGAGCGGAACAGCGCGGCGTCTTCGACCCCGGCGTAAACGGTGTCTGCATCGGTGAGCGACGGCTCAAGGTGCCACACGCGAGTGAACTCCCAGGGGTGCTGCGTGCCGTCGTACCACTGATGTGTGCCGGGGATGCCGTCGTACACAAACCCATTGCCAATCGGCTCCCAAGTTGCGCCGCCGTCGTCGGAGCGCTGGATCAGCTGACCAAACCAGCCGTTGGACTGCGACGCATACAGCCGGTTTGGGTTGACGGGCGAGCCCTTGAGGTGGTAGATCTCCCAGCCCGCAAAGTGGGGGCCGCTGACGTCCCAGCGCTCACGCGTGCTGTCGGATGTGAGGATAAACGCGCCTTTGCGTGTCCCTACTAGTACCCGTACCCCAGCCATGCCGTGCTCCTTCCTGCGGTTCCAGCGTTGCGCGCCGGCGAGCAGACGCCGCTCGTCCGCCCGTGGGGCCTAGTATAGCACAGGAGTTCTGTTTGTCTATGCTATCTTGCACCCAGACGCGGGATCGGCTATACTTGTCTATGGTGCTGATCATTTCGCTCTGTTGCTTGCACGGGGCCACACCAAATCCACCGCAAAGGGGGTGAGCAAGACAACCGATCTCGTGCGTACCTGAGCCGGGCGATGTCCCGCGCCCAACAGCGAGCCAGGCTACCCGCGTGGTAGTCGCAGATATCGGTTGGCAGAGCTATGCGAGTAGAACGTCGTGACGGCGAGACCGTCGAGCAGCTGATCCGTCGCTTCAACAAGGGCGTCGTCTCCGAGCGCATTACGAAGACCTTCCGTGAGAAGATGCACTTCGTCTCGAAGAGCGAGCAGGCCAAGGAGAAGCGCCGCCGCGCGGAGCGCAACCGCCGCAAGAAGCTGTCCAAGGGCTTCTAGCCACCCCATACCCATACGGCACGGTCTCGGTGAGCGCACGCTTGCCGCGCCCGTGCCTTTTCATATCTCTCGCTACCCCCTTGATCGCCATGCTATAATGGCAATCCGCTATTCCAAAGGAATATCGCTCATATGTTCGATAAAATTGCCAGTGTGGAGCAGCGCTACGAGGCCCTTGGCGAGCTCCTGGCCCAGCCCGAGGTGACAAGCAACCTTGCGCTGCTCCAGCAGTACGCCCGCGAGCAGCGCGAGCTAGAGGCGGTAGTGATGGCCTACCGCAGCTACAAACAGACGAGCGTCGCCGTCGAGGAGGCGCATACGCTCTTTAATGAGAGCGCCGACGATGCCGAGATGCGCGAGCTGGCCCAGGAGGAGCTGAGCACGAAGCGCGCCCAGCTGGAGCAGCTGGAGGCCCAGATCAAGCTGCTGCTGCTGCCCCAGGACCCAAACGACTCCAAGGATGTGATCTTCGAGATCCGTCAGGGCGAGGGCGGCGACGAGGCGGCCCTGTTTGCGGCCGACCTGTACCGCATGTATCTGCGCTTCGCCGAGCTGCGCAACTGGAAGGTGGAGCTTCAGAACGCTGTGGACAACGGCCCCGGCGGCTTCAAGGAGGTCGTCTTCGAGATCAGTGGCGAGGGCGCGTACAGCGTGCTCAAGTACGAGGGCGGCGTCCACCGCGTGCAGCGCGTGCCCGCCACCGAGGCCCGTGGCCGCATCCACACCTCCACCGCCACCGTGGCGGTGCTCCCAGAGGTAGAGCCAACCGCCGTTGAGATCAAGCACGAGGATGTGCGCACCGACGTGTTTCGCTCCGGCGGCCACGGCGGCCAGGGCGTGAACACCACCGACTCAGCGGTGCGGCTGGTCTACAAAGGCGGCACGCCCGAGGAGATCGTCGTGACTTGCCAGGATGGCCGCTCGCAGATCAAGAACCGCGAGAAGGCGATGACCGTGCTGCGCGCCAAGGTTTATGCCCGCGAGCAGGAGAAGCAAGATCGCGCGCTGAGCTCCTCGCGGCTGGCCCAGGTGGGCACCGGCGAGCGGGCCGAGAAGATCCGCACCTACAACTTTCCGCAGGACCGCGTGACCGACCATCGGATCGGCCAGAGCTTCTCGAACCTGCCGGGCCTGCTGGACGGCAACCTCGCCAAGATCATCGACGCGCTCGTCGTTCACGACAACGCCGAGCGCCTGCGCGACTCTGGGATCAACTAGACTCCTGACGCCTGCAAACTGGAAAAGGCGCCCTCGTGCTGACGCAACCGCTCGACGAGTTCATCACCCTGATGCCCAAGGTGGAGCTGCACCTGCACCTGGAGGGCACGATCACGCCACGCACGCTGATCGACCTGGCCGAGCGGAACGGCGTCTCACTGCCCGCGCACGACGAAGAGAGCGTGGCCGCGCTCTTTCGCTACCGCGACTTCGGCGAGTTTCTGAGCGTGTTTATGGGGCTGGCGCGGGCAATGGTGCGCGGCGAGGATTTTGAGCGCCTGGCCTACGAGCTGGGCCTGGATCTGGCCGCCCAGAGCGTGCGCTACGCCGAGGTGATGATCTCACCGATGCAGCACATTACGCGCGGCGTGGATTTGTACGAGGCGATCGCGGGCGCGATGGCTGGCTTCGCCCGCGCCGAGCGCGAGGCCGGCACCGTGGTGCGGCTCGCCCTGGATTACGGGCGTGGCTACGGCACCGAGGCCGCCTGGGCAGTGCTGGAGATCGCCCGCGCCGCGCAGCCGCTCGGCGTGGTGGGCTGGTCGATCGGCGGCCAGGAGATCGGCCACCCGCCCGAGCCCTTCGCGCCCCACTTCGCCGCCGCCCGCGAGGCCGGCCTCGGGCTGATGGCCCATGCAGGCGAGGTGGTTGGCCCGGCCAGCGTCTGGGGCGCCGTAGAGGCCCTGGGCTGCACGCGGCTGGGCCACGGCATCCGCAGCGTCGACGACCCCAAGCTCCTCGCCACCCTCGTCGCACGCGGCGTGGTGCTCGATGTCTGCCCCACCAGCAACCTGCTCACTGGGGCCGTTGGCTCTTGGGAGCAGCACCCGCTGCGCAGGCTGCGCGAGGCTGGCGTAGCAGTGACGCTCAACTCCGACGACCCGACCTTTTTTCATACCACGCTCACCGAGGAGTACCGCCGCGCCGTTACCCACTTCGGCTTTGGCGCCGACGAGCTGTGCGCCGCTGTGCTCACCGCCGCCAGGGCCAGCTTTCTGCCCCCCGCCCAGCGCAACGCGCTCTGCCAGCGGCTCGACGGCGAGCTCGTCGCGCTGCGGGCGCGGATTGGCGTTTGACAAAACACGGGCGCCTCGCTATAATCCTCGGAGTAACAACGCTCAGGTGGCGGAATTGGCAGACGCGCTAGGTTGAGGGCCTAGTGACCTAACCATGGTCGTAAGGGTTCAAGTCCCTTCCTGAGCACCAGATCTCTCCGGGCGATTAGCTCAGCGGTAGAGCACCTCGCTTACACCGAGGGTGTCGGCGGTTCGAAACCGTCATCGCCCACCAGAAGCGTTGGGTGCAGCCCTGAGCCAAGGTAGCTCAGTTGGTAGAGCATCGCACTGAAAATGCGGGGGTCGCCGGTTCGAGCCCGGCCTTTGGCACCACACCCTGAGAGATGAGAACGCCCTCCACGGCCTCGGCTGGGGAGGGCGTTTTGCTGTGTGCTGCCGCAAGCGCGCACTTACGAGGGCAGCTCCACCCCCTGGGCCTGCTGCGTGGCTGCCTCTTTGTGGCGGTAGCGCCGCATCAGCGGCGTCACCGAGATGCCGTGGACGACGATGGAGACGGTGATCGTCACGGCGGTGAGCGCGGCCAGCTGCTGCCCGAGCGGCCCCGTAACCCCGTGCGTGAGCGCATACATAAGGTAGTAGACCGAGCCGATGCCACGGATGCCGAACCAGGCGGTGAGCGTGTGCTGGGTGCGCCCTGTCTGCGAGCCGAGCAGGCCCAGAACGACGGCCAGCGGGCGAATGATAAGCAGCAGCACGGGCACGAACCAGAGCGCCGCTGTCGGCACGAGCGCGAGCAGGGGCACGAGCAGGCTGCCGAGCAGCACTACCAGCGCTACCTCGCCGATCCGCTCCAGCTGCTCGTTGAAGCCCAGCACCTTCTGCGCCATGTAAGCGGGTGCGTGCGTCGCGTCGGTGGCCAGCTCCGTGGCAGAGCCTGGCCCGGCGTCTACCTCGGAGACTTCAGGCGGCTTGTCGGCGTTGGCCCTTAGCTCGATCTGGCGCAGCGCAAGCCCGGCGGCGAACACGGCGAGAAAGCCATAGCCGTGCAGCAGATGGGCCACCGCGTAGGCGAGCGCGATCAGCCCAAGGGCGAGAAAGTCGTCGAGACCGACCGCCGCGTGGTGTGTGCGCCGCAGATAGAGCACGAGGTGTCCAACCAGCTGGCCCAGGCCCCAGCCAACCGCGAGCCCCGCGCCGGTGGCCCAGAGCACATCCACCAGCAGCCAGCGCCAGCCAAAGGTGCCCAGCTCGTGCAGCCCGAGCAGGCCCAGCCCGAGCATCACCAGCGGGAAGGCCGTGCCGTCGTTGAGCCCCGCCTCGCCGGTGAGCCCAAAGCGCAGCCGGTCGTTGTCGGTGGGGCGGTCCAGCTGCACGTCGGAGGCAAGCACCGGGTCGGTGGGGGCGAGGATACCGCCGAGCAGCACGGCGGCGCCAAGCGAGAGCCCAAGGCCAACCACGCCCACCAAGGCGACCATGCCAGCGGTGAGCAGCATGCTGATCAGCGCCAGCCGCAGCGGGATGCGCCAGATCGGGTCGCGCAGCGCGGCGCGCAGCTTGAGGCCCGATGTGAAGAGCGAGACGAGCACGACGATCTCGCTGAGCCGCTCCAGCAGCCCGGCGTCGGCGAGCGGATCAAGCCGCAGCAGCCCCAGGCCCGCCGGGCCGATGCCGATCCCGACCAGCAGGTAGAGCAGCGAGCTGCTGATCGGCAGGCGTCGTAGCAGCGAGCCGCCAAGGGCCATCAGCACAAAGACGGCGCCAACAATCCCGTACCAGAGCGTCGCGGTCATAGCTCTCCCCGGGCCGGGCATGTTGTCTACAGATGCCACAGATTTCCGGCCCAGCTTGGGCACAAGCAAGGCCTGTACCATGGGCCTGGTGGCGGGGCGGTGGACGATGCCAGAACGGTGGTAGCCTTCTGTCCAGATCCTCAACGTTAGCGTCGTTTGAGCTAAGAGCCGTCAACATCGATACCGGCGTGTTTGGCCTCGCCCACAGCCTGAGAGATGGCCAAAGCCCCCTGCGACGTTACTCGCAGGGGGCTTTGGTCGTGTAGCGCCTCATCAGGCAAGGGTTGACTTAGACGGCGCGGGGGTATCGGGGCGCACCTGCGGGCTCTGATACAGGCCGCGCTCGCGATCAACCGCGTAACGCAGCCCATAGACGAGCCCGACCCAGGGAAAGATGAGCTGCTGAAGGCCCACGTAAACCTTCTGCCAGCTGCGCCACTTGAAAAGCCCGGAGATGATCTGGCGCAGGCCCTGGCTGAGCAGCCACTCACCGAGCACGACAAACCCACCGATGTCGTAACAGCGCAGGTACTTTGCCGCAGCCGCCCCAGCGCCGAGCGCATAGTCGCGGCTGACCTGGCGCAGCTCGTTCCAACCGCGCCAGTGCCGGTGGAACAGCACCGCATCGGGCGCATAGACGATCCGCCCGCCCGCGGCCAGAATACGGTAGCCGAAATCGCGGTCCTCCCAGGAGCGCAGCGGCCCGCCCACGCCGAGCAGTTCGTCGAAGCCCCCCAGCTGATCGAACGTCTCACGCCGAATGGCCATGTTGGCGCCATGGCCGAAGCCGAGATTAAAGCGGTTGCCCTCGTAGACCATACGGGTCGTCGCGGTTTTCGTCGCCATGGTGATCGAGGGCGAGACCTGAGCGCCTGGCGGGGGCTCGGAACACTCGGGGAGCACCCGGCCAAAGGTCGCCGCGACGCCAGGCTGGCTCAGCTCGGCAACCAGAGCGCCAATCCAGCCCGCTGTCACGCGGCAGTCGTCGTCGGTGAACAGAATGCAGGCGGCGGCGCTGATGGCCACACTGCTGTTGCGCGCCGCACTGATCCCGTGCGACGCAAGGCGCAGATAGCGGACCCGGCTGTCTGCGCGGGCGAAGCCGAGTACGGTCTGCTCTGTGGCATCATTGTCGCTCTGGTCTACCACCCAGAGGGTGAAGGCGGTGTAGTCGGAGGCGAGAATGCTGGTGATTGCCGCCTCGATCAGCGCCCCGCGATTGCGCGTAGGGATAACAACATCAACCTGAGCTGGACTCTGGGCGTGCATCATGTGTCACCTTATGGCTTGTCTGCGCCTCCAGCGACGCGTAGGGGGAGCGTTACTGTCCAGCTACCTCGGCCGACAGCTGAACTTCTCGGCGGGCCTCCAGCGACCACTGCTGGGGTGGGCAGAGCACGCCTTCGCCGCCTGGCCCGCCCACAATCCGTAGCGGGTAGGTATGCCAGTGGTAATCGTACGTGTAGGCCCAGTTACGTTCGTGCAGGCCCACATTCACAAAGTACTCGCCGCCGGCCAGGTCGAGCCGCTCGATCTGCAACACCGTCTGGCCGGGGCCTGCGCCGGTTGGCAGGGTTTGCCCGGCCATCGCTGTGTTCGTATCGTAGCAGAGCGAGCCGTCGGGGCGGCTGATGCTCACACTTGCGATCGGGGCCTCAACAGCCTGAAGCGCGTTGTACGCGATCACGACCTGGAGGGCGTCGCCGCTGTCGATCTCCATTACCTCGTAGCCACGCCGGCTCAGCAGCTGCACCGCCTCGATCTGGGTCTCGAGCGAGCCGAAGCGATTCTGATTTAAGCGCAGCTCGGTGCCCATTGGTAGCCGCATCGCCGGCGCCTGCGTGGGCGTACGGCGGCGGGTTTCATCTTCCATCTCGGTGATGTACTGGTTCAGCACGAGCTCGGTGGGGCCGTGGGCGTTGACCGTGCCGTTGCGCAGCCAGATCACTTCGTCGCAAAGCTGACGGACCTGGGACGACTCGTGGGAGACGAGCACGATTGTACAGCCCTGGGCCTTGAACTTTTTGATCCGCTCCAGGCACTTCTGCTTGAAGGCCAGATCACCCACCGCCAGCACCTCGTCGATCAGCAGGATCTGTGGGTCAATATGGGCTGCTACCGCGAAGGCGAGCCGCATCTGCATGCCCGTGCTATACGTACGGAGCGGGCTGTCGATAAAGGCCTCAAGCTCGGCAAAGTCGACGATCGCGTCGAAGCGGCGGGCCACCTCTGCGCGCGTCATCCCGGCGATGATGCCGCCGACAAAGATGTTCTCACGTCCGGTCAGGTCATAATGCAGGCCGGAGCCAAGGTCGAGCAGGGCGCCAATCCGGCCGACGGTGCGCACCTTGCCGCTGTTGGGCAGCCCTACGCCGCCCACAAGCCGCATCAGGGTGGATTTTCCCGCCCCGTTTGGCCCGATAAAGCCGACCGTGCGCCCCTGGGCCACGCTGAAGCTGACATCGCGCAGGCCCCAGAAGTACTCGCTGCGCCGCATGTTGCGGCCAAGCAGAAGATCTTTCAGCGTGCGCGCCGGCTGCGTGCCGTGGCGGCGAAAGCGCTTACTCAAGCCATCGACGACAATCGCGTCCTGCATCACAGCTCCTCAACAAAGCGATAGCTTGCACGTACAAAGATCGTGTACCCGAGTGCAAACATCGCAACTGCGAATATGGCCACCCCTAGCAGCGCGCCACCATCGGGCCAGATGCCCTGAAGAAAGATCGCACGGTAGGCCACGACTAGCTGGGCCATAGGATTAAGCAGATACAGCTGCTGGTACTCCGCCGGGACGCGGTCCGCCGTGTAGAAAATAGGCGTCAGATAAAAGAGCAAGCTCAGCCCGATCGACAAGATATGTTGCACATCGCGGAAGAAGACGTGGGTGGCCGCGATCAGGTAGGCCAGGCCCAGCGTTAGACCAAACTGCACCAGCAGCACCAGCGGGAGCGCCGCCACAGCGGGCGAGAGCGGCAGCCCATCGATGAGTACACACACAAGCAATATCGGCAGCGACAGCAGGAAGTGAAGCATGTTCGTGGCGACGGTTACCACCGGCAGAACCGCGACCGGGAAGCCGGGCCTGCGCACCAGATCGCGGTTCTCGGTGATGCCGCCCGCAGCCAGGTAGAGCGAGGTCTGGAACCAGTTCCAGGCCAGCACGCCGCAGAACACAAACACGGTGTAGTGGGGGATGTTGAGCGGCAGCACCCGGTTGAACAGAAACGTGAAGATCAGAATCTGCATCAGCGGGTTGATCATGGTCCAGGCGATGCCAAGCACCGAGCGCTTGTAGCGGATCTTCATGTCGCGCGAGACAAGCTCGCGCAGCAGATCGCGCGCGTAGATGAGCTGCGCTGCGATGGGCAGCGGCCTGCTGGCTATGGCGTCGCCTTTTTGTGGCAGGATATGCATTAAACGATCACCTCGGTAGCTTCGCTGCGAGCCTGTACGAGCGCTGGCTCGCTTGGCGTGCGTTGCGCGACGGGAAGATAGGGCGCGCTGCGGCCCACGCGGCTCACGCGACGGCGTGACTGGAGCAAGGCCAATGGGCCGGCAAGATTGCCTGCAATCTCGGTCAGCGTCAAGCTGATCGGATAGTCGTTGCGCCCGCGGATGCTCGCTTTGAGCTGCTGGCTAAGCTTGCGCAGATACCACGAGGGAATGTGGATCAGCATGTGCGACAAGACACGCCAGTCGCCATCGTTGCGGAATGTTACGAGGTGGTAGGCAATATGGCCCTTGCTGTAGTTGTAGATCTGGCGGCGCAGCCCGGCCATATCGCGGCGATGGCGGTGCCAGACAAACGCCTGCGGCTCGTAGATCGCCACGTAGCCTGCCTTGAGCGTCTTGTAGAAGAGGTAGGTGTCCTCGCTGCAACCCGTAGGCGTGCCCGCGCCAAGCTCCTCGTGCAGCAGGCCGATCTGTGGGTGGCTGAAGATAGTTGCCCGGAAGGCCGCATTCGCTGTGGCGCCGATCTCCCAGGTGCGCACTGCGCTGCGACGATTTGCACGAAACCAGGCCGGCGTGAACTCACGCCGCACGAAGCCCCGGCCGAGGCCGCCGTAGCGCTCGAAGAGATGCTGCGCCTTTGTCTCAAGCTGCTGCGGCAGCACATTCCCGGTGACAATCATCACCTCATCACGTACAAACGGTGCAACCAGCTTCTCTAGCCACTCTGGCGGCATGGTCGCATCGTCGTCGGTCATCACCACAATCGCCCCGGTGCTGACGACGATGCCGGCGTTGCGCGCATACGAGAGGCCCTGGCGCGTCTCCGTGACCAGGCGCACTGTTGGGAAGGCTGCGACCACAGGCGCAGTCTGGCCTGAGGCAGGATTGTTGTCAACGACAATGATTTCGAGCGGGCGCAGCGTGGCCTGGCTCGTGAGCGAGCGCAGACAATCTCGCAGGTCGTCGGGCCGGTCGCGGGTCGCGACAACAACGGAGACTGTTACAGCGGCGGGCAATGCCGGCACTGCGGCAGGCTGGGGGAGACGATAGCGCGTACAGATCGCCTCGCTCGCACGCTGCCAAAGCATGCCTACGTCTTCACCAGTGGCCGCGAGCAGCTGCATATTCAGGCTCTCGGCAATCACCTGGCGCAGACGGTCGACAGAGATCGGCTGGTAGCGGTTGGCGATATCGACGCTGCCAAGCAGCTGGCCCTTGCGCTGGACGAAGACCCGCACATCAGGTACATCAATTACATCGGTAAGGGCGACAAGCGGCTCGCCCAGATCGACGCTGCGTACGGCAATGCTGCTCGGGCGCAGGCCACCCGCAGGGCGCTGGGCGCCACGCGAGGGATGGGCAGGCGGATCGCCGGGCCGGGCCAGCGTTTTGGCATGCTGCCGAGCCTTTTGGTAGCGCCCGAGGCCAACCAGCGATCCTTGCAGCTCGGCACGAATAATCGCGCGGCTGCTGCCGCCCTGGCGGATGAACGACTTGAGCAGACGCAGCACGCTCCAGTACCAGAACCACCAGACCCCCAGGCGAAACAGGGCGACGCGCTCATCGGGGAAGGCCAGCCAATTGCGCACAAGGTAGGCATAGAAGCCGATGCCGTTATTAGTCATCTGCGCGTGGAAGCGCGGATAGTCGCGGCGATGACGGTGCCAAACCAGGGCCTGCGGCTCGTAGACCAGCGGGAATCCGGCTTTGAGCACCCGAAAAAACATGTCTAGGTCGCCACCGCCATTGGTGGCAGTACCGACATCCAGCGCCGGATCGAAGTAGCCGATCTGGTCGAACAGCTCGCGGCGGTAGGCCATGTTAGCGCCGGTGCCACACTGGCCCGTGCCGGCATAGTTGGTTGCGGCCTTCTCGCCACCGGCGATATTTGCGCCAAACCAGCGCTGCACGAAGCCGCGCCCAAAGCCGCCGTAGTTCTCAAAGGCGAGCTGCGGCTCGGTCTCCAGCTCGAAGGGTGCGACGAGGCCGGTCACCGCCATCACGCCGGGGTTCTCGGCGAAGACGCGGGCCAGCGCACGCGCCCAGCCCTGATCAACGACGACATCATCATCGGTGTAGGCCAGGAGCTCGCCGCGACACTCCAGGATCGCCCGATTGCGCGCCCAGTCCAGGCCGGGGCGATCCTCGCGCAGATAGCGCACGCTGGGGAAATGCTCGCGCACTAGCTGCGCGCTGGCGTCGTTGCTGGGCGCGTTATCGACCACTAGCAGATCGAGGTTGGGATAGTCGAGCGCACAGAGCGCGGCGAGACAGAGCGCCAGATCGGCGGGGCGATCCCGAGTGCAGACCACAACCGTCAGGCTGGGCCAGGGGCCTGCGTACGCGGGCGGCACGTCTGCTGCCACCAGCGCCTCAACGCTGGGCGCCTCCAGGGGCTGCTGGAGCAGATTGACGAGATGCTGGCGAGTTGTCGGCCATTGGAGCTGCTCCAGGATCGCATTGCGCAGCGTTGCCGCATCACAGCGCCCATTGGTGAGCGGGAGGTTTACGTAGCCGAGCGGCGTGCCGTGCAGCCGTACAAGGCCTCGAAGCGCGGCATAGCCATCCAGCCCCTTGATTGCTACTGTTGGTTCGCATAGATCAATCTCTAGCACCTTGATGCGCTGGAACAAACTATGTCTCCTCGTCAATCAACACACTCTTGATAAATACTCGCAGAGTGTAGGGCCTGGAGATGTGTGTTTGATGAAAGGCCTGTCGCCAAAGATAACAGGCCGTTCAAATGTTTCATTTTCTATAAGAGATTAGTACGCAGCCAGGCGTTCGCGTAATGTAGCAGGAAGCACAGCGAGCGAGCGACCGAGCAGGGCGACGCGCACAGCGGCCTCACACAGAGCAAGCCCGCCCGCAGCATTCACCGCAGCCCGGATCGCTGCGGCGCGCACGCACCCATCTGGCGCCGGCAACTGGAGTGTGTCAAGGGCCACGCCGCCAACCGTAAATCTCACCTGCAGCTCGCCGGTATACACCACCACATCGTGGAGCGGGCCACTGATCTCAAGCGTCGTGCTGCCGTCGGAGGCATAGATCCGTGACACATCCGCATCGAGGTCAGGGTCATAGAGCTGTGCAGCCGTCCAATTGGGCTGTCCCCAGAGCTCCTGGAGGAATACCACCCAGCCAATGCGGTCGTGCAGCATGGTGAGATCGGAGGCGATCTCGGCAGGCAGGCCAGCCGCAAGCAGGCAGTCGCCGCGCCAGACGGAGAGCCCCGCCGCCTCGCTGGCGAGCCGCAGCTGCGGGTAGAGCGTGCGCGCAAAGAAGCGCCCGAGCAGCGGCCAGGAAAACGCCGTGACAAGCGCATCCATGAGCGCGCTGGCCGGCACCTCGCCGTTGTGGGCCGGCAGCACAATGCTGCCAAGCGGCTCACCCTCCAGCGCAACAGCGAGGTAGAGTCGCTCGACGCCTGGTGGAGGGATCACAGGCTGGATGGCACCTGTGAGGTCGACGCCCACGACATAGGTGGCGCCAATGGTGGTGGGCGCGGGCGCAACGGCGGCTACCAGCAGTTCGAGGGCAGTGCGGGTGTGATAGGCGAGCCGGGGCGTTGGGCTGTGGGCCTCAAGGGCGTCAAGAAATGCGATGAGTAGCGGCGCAACTGTAGGCCACAGCGCAGGCCAGGCCGACTTCAGGCGCGCTGGTGGCAGTGGTACGGCCTCAAAGAGCAGGAAGGCCACGTCGTCTGGGCTAAGCTCAGCGCTGACCCCAGCCAGGTGTGCGAGCAGATGCCGGGCATCCTGCCCGCGACCGATGGCCAGGCCGGCAGACCAGCATGCGAAGCTTAACTGGCGCGCCGCAAGCAGCTCACGGGGCGCGCCCTGAGCGTAGGCAGGCAGCGGATCACGCACACGTGCGTCGGGGCTATGAGCGCGATCCAGGACACGCAGGGCGTCGCTGAAGAGCCGGAGGCCATTTGCGACGCCAGAAGAGGAGGAGCCGACGCGTAGTTGGTAGAACATCAGCGGCTCGCGGACCGCGCCGAAGCGCGCACCTGCACGGGCCAGCCGCAGCCAGAAGTCCCAGTCTTGGCAGGTGCGTAGGCCAACATCGAAGGCGCCGACCGCCTCCGTAAGACTGCGCCGCACAATGCAGATTCCAGGGGTGGCAAGCGGGTTGGAGCTTGCCAAGAAAGGAAAGAGGTCGGCTGTCTCCGGCGCATAGCAGGGCGGGCCAAGCTCGCCGTCCGGGGTGACGCGTTGCCAGCCGCAATGGACTGCATCGAGCTCGGGGTCGGCGAGAAGGGCGGCGCTGAGCTGGGCAAAAAAAGTTGGCGCGAGCCAATCGTCGGCGTCGAGGAACAGGAACCAAGCACAGCCCGTGGCGGCGATCCCGTGGTTGCGCGCTGCGGCGCTGCCGCCGTTGGGCTGAGACAGAATGCGCACGGATGGGTCGCCGGCTGCCGCTGCCAGGGCAACGGCGACCGTGGCATCGGTTGAGCCGTCGTCAACGACGATAATCTCCGAGGCGGGGCTTGTCTGGGCGCGCAGCGACGCGATGGTGGTGGTGATGGTGTCGGCAGCGTTGTAGGCCGGGATGATGCACGCGACAGCAAGCGGCCCGGCGTGGAGCGCGGCAGCACGCGCCACCTCGGAATGTAGGTTCATGGTGCTCACTATAGGATATAAACGAGGGCGCTGGGCTTTGTGGTACTAGCTTAGGCCGGAATGACGATCAGCTCGCGCTCGAAGCTGGTGAGCGAGCGGGCGCCCGCGCTGGTGATGACCATGTTGTCCTCGATGCGCACGCCGGTGAGGCCGGGTACGTAGATGCCGGGCTCCACGGTGAAGGTGGTACCGGGCTCCAGGGGCTCGTCGTTGCCGGCCACAATATTCGGCAGCTCGTGGGTCTCCAGGCCGATGCCGTGGCCGGTGCGGTGGATGAAGTAGTCGCCGTAGCCGCCCGCCGCAATGACGCTGCGCGTGGCCGCGTCGATCTCGGCGCCGGTGGCCTCGGGGCGCGAGGCGCGGCGGCCTGCCTCGTTCGCACTAAGCACCAGGTCGTAGATGCGGCGCGCCTCCTCGCTGGGCTCGCCGACGGCAACGGTGCGGGTAATATCAGAGATGTAGCCGCCGTAGCGGGCGCCGCAGTCGATCACGATCAGGTCGCCCGCCTGGAAGGGCCGGTCGCTATTATGGTGGTGGGGGTTGGCGGCGTTGGGGCCGGAGGCGACCAGGTTGGCGAAGCTCTCGCCGTCGCCGCCTGCGGCGATCACCTCGTCGGAGAGGATGCGCGAGAGCTCGCGCTCGGTGCGGCCGGGGCGGATCTGCTTGATCGCGCGGGCCAGGGCAAGCTCGATGATCCGCACGGCCTGCTCCATCGCGGCCAGCTCCTGCTCGTCCTTGGCCATGCGCAGCTCGGCAAAGAGCGGCGTGGCGTCGTGGGTGCGCAGGCCAGGCACGGCGGCCTCCAGGGCGCGCAGCTCCATCACGCGCATGCTGGTGTGCTCCACGGCGAGGCCGAGGCCGTGCGCGTTCAGCCCGAAGGCGGCCTCGACGGCGGTGGCCAGCGCTTTGGCGGGGCCGTCGGCGTCGGCCCAGGAGAAGTAGCGCAGCTCCAACTGGCTGTTGGCCTCGGCTTGGGTTTGCTCCAGGGCGGGGAGCACAAAGCAGGGCTTGGCGCCGTCGGCGGGGATGAGCAGCAAGGTGAGGCGCTTGCCGTGGTGGAAGGCAAGGCCGCTGACATAGGCGAGGTTAGCGTCGGGCATGAGGGCCACGCCGCTCAGGCTGCGGGCGCGCAGCGCGGCGAGCAGGCGTTCAAGGCGCGTGGTGGGCATACAGGGTCCTTTGGTTGTGGCTCGGGCGTCATCATCCGCAGATGACGCAGATGACGCAGATTGCCGGACGGAGGGCGCGAAATGGTGCGGCCTACAGCTCGACGCGCAGCACCAGGCCGCCCAGGCGCAGCTCGTCGCCGCCGGTGAGGGGCGCGGGCTGGCGCGGGGCGAGGCGCGCGGCGTTCAGGAAGGTGCCGTTGGTGCTGTCGAGATCTTCCACCAGCAGCTGGCCGCCCTGCACGAAGATCCGAGCGTGGCGGCGGCCTACGCCGTGATCCAGGGCACCGCTGGCTGTCAGATCTATGTCGGGGAAGAAGTTGCTCACCGCGTCGGCGCGGCCGAGCACCGCCTGGGCCGCCGCTGGCAGGGCGATGGCCGCACCGCCAGGCTGCACCAGCAGCCGAGTCGGCGCCAGGGCCGCGCGCAGTGGCGCCGCCACGGCAACCGGCGGCGTGACGATGGGCGGCGTGACGATCGGTAGGGGCGCCGGGTAGTTCGGCTGGGGCGCGGGGGTCACGGGCTGAGGCGCCGGGTAGTTTGGCTGGGGCGGCAGGCCACCAAATGGCAGGCCGGGCGCGGCGGCGGGTACAGGGCGCGTGGGGCCAAGCAGCGCCGCGCCGCAGGTGTCGCAGAAGGCCTCGCCGGGGATTACGGCGGTACCGCACTGCGGGCAGGTGCTGGGACCCGCAGAGGCAAGGCCGGACACGGGGGCTGCCTGCGGCACGGGGGCTGCCTGCGGCACGGGGGCGACAGGCGCCGCCGCCGAGCCCTGGGCAGGCACCGGCACAAGCACTGCGCCGCACTGGTCGCAGAAGCGCGCCGAGGCGGGGTTCTCAACGCCACACTGGGGGCAAAAGGGGTTTTTCATTACGGCTCCGCTGGCATATGTGGCTCCTGCTTAATTATACGCCAGCGGGCGGTGCTTTGAGGCAGCGCCTGCGCTATAATGGCGGGCGTGCCCCCCACGAAGATACAAGGGAGTATCCCATGGACTTTACCGCCGGCTACGAGATGTTCCTCTCCGACGAGCACGATCTGCTGCGCCGCACCGTGCGCGAGTTCGCCGAGAAAGAGGTCGCGCCGTTTATCCGTGCCTGGGATCGCTCTGGCGCCGAGCACGGCGAGGGCCCCGAGACGCGCGCGCATATCGTGCCGCTGCTCAAACGCATGGGCGAGCTCGGCCTGCTCGGGATCTGTCTCCCCCAGCGCTACGGCGGCGCCGGTATGGATTACCTCGCCCTCGCGGTGGTCTGTGAGGAGCTGGAGCGCGTGGATAGCTTCCTGCGCGTGGTGCTCAGCGTCCACACCGGCCTCAACTGCCTGAGCATCTTCCAGTGGGGCACCGAGGAGCAGAAGCAGCGCTACCTCGTGCCCCAGGCCAGCGGCGCCAAGCTTGCCGGCTACTGCCTCACCGAGCCTAACTCCGGCACCGACGCGGGCGCCATGCTCGCCACCGCTCGTCGCGACGGCGATAGCTACATCCTTAATGGCGAGAAGATCTGGATCAGCCTCGCCGACCTGGCCGACAACTTCCTGGTGATCGCTAAGACCGACCCCGAGCAGGGCACGCGCGGCATCTCGGCCTTTATCGTGGAGCGCAGCTGGGCCGGTGTGAGCAGCTACCCCATCCACGGCAAGCTCGGCGTGCGCGCCGGCAACACGGGCGCCGTGGTCTTTCAGGATGTGCGCGTGCCCGCCGCCAATCGCCTCGGCGAGGAGGGCGAGGGCTTTAAGATCGCGATGGCCGCGCTCGACAACGGGCGCTACACTGTGGCCGCCGGCGCCACCGGGCTGATCCAGGCCAGCCTGGAGGCGAGCCTGCGCTACGCCCAGGAGCGCAGCACCTTCGGCAAGCCGATCGCGGAGCACCAGCTGGTCAAGCGCATGCTCAGCCATATGGTGCGCAAGCTCGACACGTCGCGCCTGCTGGTCTATAAGGCTGGCTGGATGAAGAATCGGGGCGAGCGCAACACCCGCGAGACGACGCTCGCCAAGTGGCACGCCACCGTCTCTAGCTTCGAGGCCGCCGACGACGCTATTCAGATCCATGGCGCCTACGGCTACAGCGACGAGTACCCCGTGGAGCGCTACCTGCGCAACGCGCGCGGCGCCATTATCTATGAGGGCACCCGCGAGCTCCAGGAGCTGCTCCAGGCCGACTTCGCCCTCGGCCTGCGCCAGAACAAGCCCCTGCGCCAGGAGCTGCCCCCGTACGACCCTGAAGCCTGGGGGTGAGCGTGAACGGTGGTACAATCGAGCCGGTAAAGCCCCCGCCGGGCGCGCTGCAACGCGCCGCACCAAGGAGCCGGAATGCACATCGTAGTGTGTATGAAGCAAGTCCCGCGCGATAACTCGGTCAAGATCAACCCCGACCTGAGCATCAACGCGGACGGGATCGAGAAGATTATTAACCTCTTCGACGAGTACGCCGTCGAGGAAGGCCTGGCCTGGAACGAGCAGCACGGCGGCAAGCTCACCATCCTCTCCATGGGCGGCGACGAGTGGGTGGAGCAGATGCGCCGCGCCCTCGCGATGGGCGCCACCGACGCGCTGCTGCTGCGCGACCCCGCCTTCGCCAGCCTCGACACGCTCGCGGCAGCCAAAGTGGTGGCCGCCGCCATCAGGAAGCTCGGCGACGTAGACCTGATCTTCACTGGCCGCAACAGCACCGACGACGAGAGCGGCGCCTTCGCCCCCGCCCTCGCCCGCACCCTCGGCTGGCCCCAGCTTACCTACGTGGGCAAAGTGCTGAGCGTGGACCCCGCCGCCAAGACGATCACCGCCGAGCGCCACCTGGAGGCCGTGGTGGAGACGGTGCGCGCCCCGCTGCCCGCCGTCGTCAGCGTGATCAAAGACATCAACAGCCCACGCTACCCCTCGCTGCTCAAGATCAAAAAGGTCGCCCGCGTGGAGCCGCCAGTCTGGGGCGCCGCCGAGCTTGGCATGGGCGAGCTCGCCTCCGCCGCCACCGTGGCTGCCCGCGTACCGCCGCCCGCCCGCACCAAAGGCGAGCTGATCGACGGCCCCGACGCGGCCGCCAAGGTAAAGAAGCTGGTGGACCGCCTGCTTGAGAGCCAGATCATCTAAGGGGACAGGGGACAGGGAACAGGGCCGCAGCAGCCGGAAGCGCACCGTCAGGTTGCAATGCGCTATCGGCTATCGGCTATTATGGAGGGCGTATGTCGGGCGTACTTGTGATCATCGAGCAGGTTGACGGCGGCGTGGCCGCGATCTCGCGTGAGCTGCTTGGCAAGGGCAAGGAGCTGGCCACCGCTCTGGGTGTCCCACTTAGCGCCGTGGCGATCGGCGCCAACGTGGCCGCGCTGGCCCAGCAGGCCGCTGGCCTCGGCGCCACTACGGTCTATACGGTGGAGGACGCGAGCCTCGCCGCCTACACCACCGACGGCTACGTGGCGGCCGCGCGGGCCGCCGTGGACGCCGCCCAGCCCGCGCTTATCCTGGCGGGCGCCAGCTTCCAGATGCGCGACTTTGGCGCGGCCCTCGCCGCCGACCTCGACGCCGGCCTCGCCGTAGACGTGACCGACCTGCGGGCTGAGGGCGGCGCCCTGAGCGCCATGCGCCCCTCGCACGGCGGCAATGTGCTCAACACCTACAGCTTTGCGGCGGGCAGGCCCGTGGTGGCCCTGGCGCGCAAGCAGAGCTTCCCGCCGGCCCAGGAGGGCGGCGCGGGCAGCGTGCAGAGCCTGCCCATGCCCGCCACTACGATCCGCACCGAGGTGCAGAGCGTGGCCCCCAAGAGCGGCGCCGTCAACCTCAGCGACGCGGCGATCATCGTGAGCGGCGGGCGCGGCCTTGGCGACAAAGAGAGCTACTACCGGCTCATCCCGCCGCTGGCCGAGGCTCTTGGCGGCGCGTACGGCGCCTCGCGCGCTATTGTCGATGCCGGCTGGGTGCCCTACGAGCATCAGGTGGGCCAGACGGGCAAGACCGTAAGCCCCAAGCTCTACGTCGCGTGCGGCATCAGCGGCGCGATCCAGCACCTGGCGGGTATGCGCTCCAGCCGCAACATCGTCGCCATCAACCGCGACGCCGAGGCGCCGATCTTCCGCAGCGCCAACTTCGGCGTGGTGGGCGATGTCAAGGAGCTCCTGCCCTTGCTCACCGAGGAGCTGAAGGCGCGCCTGGGGCGATGAGGGCACAGGGCACAGGGCACAGGGCACAGGGGACGGAGTAGGCCCCTCTTTCGCTGAGCGAAAGAGGGGCTTCGCGGTGGTTCGCGGCATTTCGCGGCGTTCGCGCTCCAGACGGTTCGCGGCGTTCGTGCTCCAGACGGTTCGCGGCGTTCGCGCTCCAGACGGTTTGTGTTCGAGACGCCTCATCTGCAAATCTGCGCTGCGCCCCCGTTCAAGAAGTAAATACTTAGTTAAGGGCGGCTCGACTGCGGTCCTGTCCCCGGTCCTCTATCCCCTGTCCCCTGTCCCCTACAAGGAGCACCTCCATGATCCGCCGCCTTGCCTGGCTCCTGCTCGCCCTGCTGATCATCGCCGGACTCGCCCCCTCCACCACACTTGTGGCAGCGCCCCCCACCGGCTTCACCGAGGAGATCGTCCCCGGCCTCGATCAGCTGAACCAGCCCACCGCCTTCGCCTTCCTCCCCAGCGGCGCCATGCTGATCGCCACCAAGCCCGGCAAGCTGCTGCTCTACCAGGACGGCGTGCTGCGCGCCCAGCCCGTCTTTGATCGCGAGAGCAGCATCTGCGACAACAGCGAGCGCGGCCTGCTGGGCGTGGCCGTGGACCCGGCCTACACCACGAATCGCTTCATCTACGTCTACTACACCTTCAACAAAAACGCCAGCTGCTCGCAGAATGTGGCCGCGACCGACCCGGTGAATCGTGTGAGCCGCCTCGCCCTGAGCGCCGGCCTCACCACAAACACCGAGCTGGTGCTGCTCGACAATATCCCCTCGCCTAACGGCAACCACAACGCGGGCGACCTGCACTTCGGCAAGGATGGCTACCTGTACGTGAGCGCGGGCGATGGCGGCCGCAACGATACGGCCCGCCAGTTGCACAACCTCGACGGCACGATCATACGCATCACCGGCGACGGCGGCATCCCTGCCGATAACCCGTTCCAGGGCGCGAACACGGCGCGCTGCAACACGGGCTCTGCTGCCGCCGGCACGCGCTGCCAGGAGATCTTCGCCTACGGCTTCCGCAACCCCTTCCGCCTCGCCTTCGACCCGAACGCCGCCGCCACGCGCTTCTTCATCAACGACGTGGGCCAGGGCAGCGTCGAGGAGATCAGCGCCGGCCAGCTCGGCGGCGACTTCGGCTGGAACTGCTTCGAGGGCACGAGCGTCAACAGGAGCGACGGCGACTGCGCCGGTGTGGCGTTTGCGAGCACCGTGGCGCCCTACTTCGAGTACCGGCGCACGGGGGCCTTCACCGGTTGCGCCTCGATCACGGGCGGGGCCTTTGTGCCCGCTGGCGTCTGGCCTAGCAGCTACGATGGCGCCTACCTCTTTGCCGACTACGTCTGCGGCCGCATGTTTACGCTGCTGCCAGGCACGGTCGTCCCCACAAGCCAGCTCTTCGACGGCGACGCCGGCGCGGTCACCCACATGGCCTTTGGCCC
>JAYUYB010000396.1:0-4187 GCA_043752655.1 Chloroflexota bacterium | reverse complement strand
GCTGGGGCAGCCTGACGGGGCGGCTGGAGCAGGAGGGGCGACCGCTCTCGGCGCTGGATGGGCTGATCGCGGCCCTGGCGCTCCACGGCGGCTACACGCTGGTGACGCGCAACGAGCAGGATTTCAAAGACACAGGCGTGCCGCTGATCAACCCGTGGGGGTTATAAGACCTGGGGTGGGCGCCCAGATGGGGCGCCCCTACTACGCGGTGCCTTTTTTGCGCTCGCGCTCCTCCCATAGTTCTGTGAAAGACTTTGGTGGCAGGGCCGGAAAATCTCGGTTTTTGGTCCAAAGGTTGAGCGGGGGCGGCAGGCGGCGGATGCGGCCCTTGCGACCGAGCAGGCGTGAGCCGAGGCGGGCCATGGCGCCACCGGCGCGGTACAGCGCGGGGCTCTTCATGGTTAGGGCATAGCCCTGGATGGCGGCCTTCTCGGCGGGGTGATACTTGCCGTCGCGCACGGCGTCGGCGCGCAGGCGCAGCAGCATGTCGGGGATGGCGATGCCAACCGGGCAGACCTCCTGGCAGGCGCCGCAGAGCGAGCTGGCCTGCGCCAGCAGATGGTTGTCGGGGAAGTCGGGCTGGAGCAGCGGGGTGAGGATGGCGCCGATTGGGCCGGAGTAGACGCCGCCATACGCGTGGCCGCCGATGCTCTGGTACACCGGGCAGGCGTTGAGGCAGGCGCCGCAGCGGATGCACATCAGGGCGTCGGCGTACTGGCCGCCGAGCATCTTCGAGCGACCGTTGTCGAGCAGGACGAGGTGGAACTCCTCGGGGCCGTCGGCCTCGCCGATGCGCGCGGGGCCGCTGATGATGCTGGTGTAGACGCTGAGCTTCTGGCCGGTGGCGGAGCGGGCGAGCACCTGCAGCATCACGGCGAGGTCGTCGAGCTGCTCGACGATGCGCTCGATGCCCATGATCGCCACGTGGATGCGCGGCACGCTGGTGGAGAGGCGGGCGTTGCCTTCGTTCTCCACAATCACCACGGCGCCCTCGTTGGCCACGCCAAAGTTCACGCCGCTGATGCCCATGTCGGCGTGGAGGAAGCGCTGGCGCAGGGCCTGGCGCGCCGCCCGGATCATGGGCGGCACCTCCTCGGTGTGCGGCATGTTCAGATGCTGCTCGAACAGCTCGCCCACCTGCTCGCGCGTCTTGTGGATGGCGGGCGCAATGATGTGCGAGGGCGTCTCGCCCGCGAGCTGGAGGATATACTCGCCCAGGTCGGTCTCCACCACCTCCAGGCCAGCCGCTTCCAGCGCCTCGTTGAGGTGGATCTCCTCGGAGGCCATGGACTTCGACTTGACGATCATTTTGACGCCGCGCGCGTGCGCGAGCTCGGCGATGTAGCGGCGGGCGTCCTCGCCGTCGCTGGCCCAGCAGACGGTGCCGCCCTTCGCTTCGACGTTGGCGACCAGGCGCTCCAGCAGCTCGTCGAGGCGGCTCAGGGCGTCGGCGCGGATGGCGCGGGCCTGGCGGCGCAGGCCGTCGGCGTCGCTCAGGGCGTCCATGGCGCCGGCGCGGTTGCCGATGAAGCGCGTGGTCGCGCGGCCCAGGGCCGTCTGGAGCGAGCCGTCGTGAAGCGCCGAGTCGACCCGCTCGTGGAAGTGGATGTTCTGGGTTGTCATGGCCTTGCGTCCGTCATATTCGCGAGCAGCTCGGCGAGGTGGCGCGCCTTCGTCTTGCTTTTGTGGCGGGTGAGGCCGCCGCTGATCTGCATCATGCAGGAGGCGTCGCCGGTGACGAGCAGGTCGGCCTCGGCGGCGGCAACCCCATCGAGCTTGCGGTCGAGCATAGCCTCCGAGATGGCCTGCTGCTTGATGGCGAAGAGGCCGCCGAAGCCGCAGCACTGGTCGCAGCCAGGCAGCGGCACCAGCTCGGCGCCCTGAACTTCGCCAAGCAGCGTGCGGGCCTGATCGCGCAGGCCTAGGAAGCGCAGGCCGTGGCAGGCGTCGTGGTACGTAACGCGGCCCTCGTACTGGGCGCCAAGCTCGGTGACGCCAAGGACGTCCACGAGGTACTCGCTCAGCTCGTAGGTGCGGGCGGCGAGCTCGGCGGCGGGGCGGGCGTAGGGGCTATGCTCGAACAGCTCCTGGTAGAGGTGGCGGATCATGGCGGCGCAGGAGCCAGAGGGCAGCACCACGTCGCCCTGGCCGCGCAGCACCTCGATGGTGCGGCCAGCCACGGCGTAGGCTTCGTCGCGGAAGCCGGCGTTGAAGGCCATCTGGCCGCAGCAGGTGAGGCCGCGCGGCACGCTCACCTCTACGCCCTGGGCTTCGAGCAGCTGCACGGCGGCTTGCCCGACGGTGGGGTAGATCTGGTCGACGATGCATGTGACGAAGAGCGCAGCGCGCCTGTGGCCCGTTCCAGTGCTCACGAGGGGGCTCCTTGGGGTTACGGTGGGGGACTACTATTTATTATACCAGTGATGCAGCCTGCCCGCCGCGCGCCTGCCGCAGCAGCTCGTACAGCAGCACGCCCGTGGCCACTGCGAGGTTGAGCGAGTCGGCGCGGCCATGCATGGGGATGGCGACGACATGCTGGCAGCTGGCCTGCTGGGCCGGCGTAAGGCCCTGGCGCTCGCTGCCCATAAGCAGCACGAGCGGCTGCGGGTAGCGCACCGCCTGAAAGTCGGCGGGCGCCTGGTCGGAGGTGCCCACGAGCGGGGCGCCGCTTGAGGCCTGCCAGGCGGCAAACTCCTCCCAGGCGCAGCGCACCAGGGGCATGCCAAAGGTGGCGCCCATGCTCGCCCGCAGCGCCGCCGGGTCGTAGGGGTCGGCGCTGGGGCCAAGCAGGAACAGGCCCGAGGCGCCAACGGCGTCGGCGGTGCGGATGATCGTGCCGAGGTTGCCGGGGTCGGCGGGCTCCAGCAGCGCCACCCAGCCCGGCGCCGTAGTGAGCCGCACGTCGGCCAGGGCCGCCCAGCGCTGGCGCACCACGGCGGCGAGGCCCTGGGGGCCATCCTTCTGAGAGAGGCGCTCGAACAGATCGCGTGACAGCTCGAGCTGCGCTGTGCCGATCGCCGCCTGCTCCGCCAGCAGCGTGTGGGCGAAGGGGCTGGTGAGCAGCTCGGGGGCCACGATGAGCTGCACGATCTCGGCGCCGCTGCGGATCGCCTCCGCCACCTGCCGGATGCCCTCCACAAAGCAGAGCCCGCTCGCGTCGCGCTCCTTGCGCTGGCGCAGGGCGCGCAGCTGCCTGATCGTCGGGTTAGCGCTACTGGTGATCATGCGTGCAGAATCGCCTCGGCGCACTTCTCCCCGCTGATCATGGCAGCGTTGAGGCTGCTGGCCTCGGTGAACTCGCCGGCGAAGAAGAGCCCAGGGCGACCACTGCGGTTGTCTGGCAGGCCGGGGTGGATGCCGGGGGGCTGGGGAAATTGGCCGTAGGGGATGCGGTAGATGCGCAGGAGCCTGTAGCTAGCTAGGGCCGCCAGGGCCGCCCGGTCGCCCGCAAACATGCGCCGTAGATCGGCCAGGGCGCGCGCGCTCAGCTCGGCGTCGTCGAGTGGCGGCACGCCCAGTAGCGTGGCGCTCAGCAGGTGCCCGCCGAGCGGTGCGTAGCCCAGAGCGATATTGCTGATCTGCACCGCGTTGTTCACAAATGCGTCTTGGGCGGCGTTCAGGAGGATCTTCTTGCCCCGGTAGACTGGCTGCTCGCCCGCAAAGTACAGGTTGACCGTCCCTAATCCACCCTCAGGCATGGGCAGGCCGCTCAGGCGGGCCGCCTCTGGCGCGGGCGTCGCCACCACCACTGCGTCGGCGCTGAAGCGGCTGCCATCGGCCAGAAGGGCGCCCGTCACCCGCTCGCCCTCTGTGGCCAGGGCCGCCACCCGCGTGTCCAGGCGGATGCTGCCGGCAGCGCGCGGCTCCAGGGCTAGCTGGCGGCTGATGGCGCCCATACCAAGTGAGGGCACCACCGTCTCGCCGTCGCTGAGCAGCTTGAAGTCGAACTTGAAGCATTTGGTGCTGGTGGCGAGGCTGCGGTCGAGGAAGATCCCGCCATAGAAAGGGCGGAAGAAGGCGTCGATGGCGCTGCGGCTGAAGCCCCGGGCGCGCAGATACGCCTCGGTGGGCTGGTCGGGGCCGGCGAGGATCGCCTCGATACTTTTGCCACGCAGCTCCAGGGCGAGGGCCAGGGTGCGCAGCTTATCGCCCAGGCCGATCACGCTGGAGAAGGCGGCGCCCAGCAG
>JAYUYB010000395.1:0-4187 GCA_043752655.1 Chloroflexota bacterium | reverse complement strand
CGCACGACAGCTCGCGGGCGCGGATGCGGGCCGCCAGCATGGTGGCCGGCAGAAAGCAGAGCTCGTCGGACATGGACGCTCCTTGATTTTGACGGTGGACGGTGGACGGTGGACGGTGGACGGTGGACGGGCTACCGTCTACCGTCTACCGTCTACCGTCATTCTGACGTCGCAGCTCGTCGGCTACGAGGCGGGCGGCGGCGTTCTGCCAGTTGTAGAGCGTCCGCTCCGGCACCTGGGCCTGGAACCAGGCTAAGGCCGCGCGGCTGTCAGGCTCCGCAGGGCTGGGGCCGCGCTGGCTATACGGCCTGAGCCCCACGACGTAGGGGAAGTAGAGCGCGTTGTAGAAGCGCCACTCGTCGGAGGTGCCGAAGGCGCCAGCAGCCCGTGGTTTGAGGCGCAGGATCGACTCTGCGAGCAGGGCCTTCAGCTCGTCGGCCCGCTCCAGGGCACTGTCGGGGGCCTGCCTGGCCGCCAGGCGGGCGCTCACCACGGGCAGCTGCGTAAGCGGGCTGGCCGCGAGGTGGCCAAGGTCGCCGTAGTGGCTGAGGGCGCGGCGCACCAGGCGCGCAAATGCTTGCTCGTCGAGCAGACGCGGGTCGATGGCCTCGGGCACGCGCGGCAGGGCGGCGGCCACCTCGCGCAGCACGGTGCGCTGGGTGCGCAGCCGGGGCGTGCCGGCAAAGGCCAGCTGGTCGAGCAGGCTTGCCAGCGGGTCGGCCAACGTCTGCGCGGCGATGGCGAGGGCCACAGTGACAAACGTAAGCGCCTTGAGCGTGAGCGCGGCCTGGGGGTCGATGGCAGCGGCGAACGCGCCGGGGGCCGCAAAGAGCGCGGCGGCCACGGCGGCGGCCACGGCGGAGCGGGCAAGGTGCGGGCGCAGCGCCTCGCCGTCGTCGAAGGCGTCGGCCCAGGCGATCGCAAGGCCAAGGCAGATCAGATCGAAGCCGATGGCGAGCATCGCCCAGAGCTGCGGGAGCAGGCCGAGCAGCGCGGCGATCAGGCCGCTGCTGAGGCCGGAGAAGAGCACGGCGACGGCGACGAGCCAGAGGCCCCGCGCCGGGCGGCGCGCCCAGATCGCGCTGGCCACAAGCACGAGGCCGACAACAAGCGCCAGTAGGACGATCAGCGCCACGGTTACGCCGGTGCTGCCGGGCAGGGCGCCGCCAAGGTGGAGCACCGTCGCCACGAGCACCAGGGGCAGCAGGCCCAGGCGCCAGCCGCGATCCAGGACCTGCCGGTAGGCGGCCTCCTCGGGCAGCAGCAGGATCAGCGCGCCAGCCCACCAGAGGGCGGGTAAGGCCACGAGCGCGGTGTGGACGCGGGCGACGGTGGGCGCGAGCGCCGGTTCGGCCATGCCCTCGAAGGCTGCCACGGCCAGGGCGAGGGCGTAAGCGAGCAGGCCCGCAGCCGCGCGCCGCAGCAGGGGGCGGCGCGGGTTGCGGGCCACAAGGTAGAGCCCCAGCCACCAGGCCAGAGCGAAGGCGAAGAGCTCAAGGGCCAGCAGCATGGGCCTGTCTCCGAACAGGGAACGGGGAACAGGGAACAGGGTGCAATCGTCTAGCCAAGCCTGCGCAGGCCCGCCCACTGGGCCGCGCCGAAGCCCGCGCAGAGCAGGCAGACGCCGACGAGCGCGGCGATACCAATGGGGGTGAGCGGAAGCCAGCCCGTCGTCAGCAGCACTGGGATCAGCAGCACTCCGGCGAGGTTGGTCATCAGCATGGCCTGGCCCACCGGGCGCAGGCGCTCATCGCGACGCAGCAGCATAAGATAGACGATCCCCTCAACCAGAAAGATGGCGCCTGCCGCCAGAAGCACCGGGGCGGAGAGCCCCATGAGCGCCGCCAGCGGCCCCGCGAAGATCAGCAGGTCGGCCCCAAAGAGCGTGAGCAGCACCCCATCGTAGGTTGTGGCCCGGCGCAGCAGCGTTGTAGCGCCACCAGCAGCGTTCAGGACAGCCATCGCAGCACCTCCTCTTTGTCATTCTTTGCCGCTCGGACAGCCCGAGTGTAGCGGTGAGGCGCTGCCATGTCCACGTACCATGGTGCCACATGGTGCCAATTTGGCGCAAGTGGATGGAGAGAGAGCGGAGTATACTGTGCGCCTACTAGGTTCACTCACAGCCAGGGAGGCAGACATGGCAGCGCGCACAGCGGGCACAGGCAGCATCGACACAGCGGCGGCGGAGGAGCTTGGCGGGATCACGGTGATCCGGGGCGGCGGCGAGCGGCGCGGCTGGAATGGCATCCAGTACATGCAGGGCATGTCGGCGAAGAATGTTGGCGCCCAGGCGCTCTCGATCAACGTGGCCACGGTGCCGCCAGGGGCCGTGGCCTATGCGCACATCCACGACGGCTTCGAGGTGATGCTCTTCATCCTGCAAGGGCGCGTCAAGCATACCTACGGCGAGGGGCTCACTGAGGAAGTGATCAACGAGGCGGGCGATTTTATCTATATCAAGCCGGGCGTGCCCCACGAGGTCTTCAACATTGGTGAGGAGCCCCTGATCGCGTTCGTGGCGCGCTCCGCCGCCGACGAGTGGGACAAGATCGTCAACTATCCCTCGCAGTACCGTCCTACTGAAGAGGCCTGAGCTCGACGTTGGGCTGGTCCGATAACCGCGTGGTCTGGCCTATGCTATAGTGGAGCCGGGTGCGGCCTGCGCCCGCTACGCGAAGGGGCGCGATGGCAAAGCTGAAGCTCGATCTTCACGACCTCTACAACAAGGGCGACCTGATCGACACCGAGCTGCGCCGCATCGTTCAGGAGGCGGTGGATCGCCGCATCGATCTGGTGGAGATTATCCCCGGCAAGGGCAGCGGGCAGCTGAAGAAGCGCGTGCTGCGCTTCCTGAACCAGTCCCACATCCGTGCGCTCTACCACCGGATTGAGAAGGATGAGCAGAACTTTGGGCGGATCTTTGTCCATTTTCGCCACTAAGGTCAGACAGGAGCCATGAGCACACAGACACGGCCAACGCCGCCTGAGCCGATCCCAGCGCCGCCCGCAGCCGATCCTGCGGTGCCGCCCGCAGCCGATCACGCGGCGGCGGAGGATGCGACGCACGCCCATACCCACCTTCACGCCGCACCAAAGGGGCGCTACCTGGCCATCCTCGCCCTCTCGGCCCTCGGCGTGGTCTATGGCGACATCGGCACCTCGCCACTCTACGCCCTGCGTGAGAGCTTCCACGGGCCGCACGGCATCGCGCCCACCCCGGCCCATATCTACGGCGTGCTCTCGCTGGTCTTCTGGTCGCTGATCATCGTGATCACGATCAAGTATATCGGCTTCATTATGCGGGCCGACAACGGCGGCGAGGGCGGCATCCTGGCGCTCACGGCGCTGGCGACGCCTATTCGCCCGCTCCACCCAAGCCAGAAGCGCTGGCTGGTGCTGCTCGGCGTGTTCGGTGCAGCGCTGCTTTACGGCGATGGCGTGATCACCCCGGCCATCTCGGTGCTGAGCGCGGTGGAGGGGCTTAAGATCGCCACGCCGCTGTTCGAGCCGTATGTGATCCCGATTACGCTGGTCATCATCGTCGGGCTGTTCCTGATCCAGAGTCGCGGCACGGCAAGTATTGGGCGGCTCTTCGGCCCGATCATGCTGATCTGGTTCGGCACTCTCGCCTTGCTCGGCGTGATCAACATTGTGCAGAACCCTAGCGTGTTTGGCGCCATAAACCCTGTTAATGCCTTCACGTTCTTCGCCGCCGATGGGCTGAAGGCCTTTCTGATCCTCGGCACCGTCTTTCTGGCTGTCACCGGCGGCGAGGCGCTCTACGCCGACCTCGGGCACTTCGGCCTCGCGCCCATCCGCAACGCGTGGCTCTTCGTCGTGCTGCCGGCCCTCCTGCTCAACTACTTCGGGCAGGGGGCGATGCTCCTCACAGACCCGTCGACGATCGAGCATCCGTTCTTCCGCCTCGCGCCCGAATGGGCGCTGCCGTTCGTCGTCGTGCTGGCAACCGTCGCCACGTGCATCGCCTCACAGGCGGTGATCTCAGGCGCGTTCTCGCTGACGATGCAGCTCATCCAGTTCGGCTACCTGCCGCGGCTGAGCATCCGCTACACGAGCGAGACGCATCAGGGACAGATCTACGTCCCGGCGGTCAACGCGATGCTGTTCGTCATCACCGTTCTCTTCGTGCTCGGCTTCCGTACGTCGGCCAACCTGGCGGCGGCCTA
>JAYUYB010000394.1:0-4192 GCA_043752655.1 Chloroflexota bacterium | reverse complement strand
AGGCCGCCCAGGCGGCTGGTAGGGGCGCCCGCGAGCTCGATATGGTGCTCGCCATCGGGCGCCTCAAGGCCGGCGAGTATGGCGAGGTGGCCGAGGATATGCACGAAGTGGTCGCGGCAGGCCACGCCGCCGGCGCCCTCGTCAAGGTGATCATCGAGACGGTGCTGCTCACCGACGAGGAGAAGGTCGCCGCCTGTATGCTCGCGGCCCGCGTCGGCGCCGACTTTGTGAAGACCAGCACGGGCTTCGCGGGCGGCGGCGCCACGGTGGCCGACGTCGCCCTGATGCGCCGCGTCGTTGGCCCTGCGCTCGGCGTGAAGGCCTCTGGCGGCATCCGCACCCTCGCCGACACACGCGCCATGGTCGCAGCCGGCGCCGACCGCATCGGCGCCAGCGCGGGCGTGGCCATTGTGCAGGCGGCCGAGGGCGAGGCGCCCGCCAATCCAATCACCGAGGGTTATTGATCGGCAAATGCAAAATGCAAAATGCAAAAGGGCAAGGCGGCGACGCTTGCATTTTGCATTCTATGAGTTGAGGAGTCACACGTGAGCGTCCTGATCAACAAAGCGACCCGGCTGCTGGTCCAAGGGATTACCGGCAAAGAGGGCGAGTTCCATACCCGCGCCATGCAGGCCTACGGCACGAATGTCGTGGCGGGCGTGGTGCCGGGGCGTGGCGGGCAGAGCGCCATCGACGGCCTGGTGCCGGTTTTCAACACCGTGCAGGCTGCGGTGCAGGCCACCGGCGCCAATGTCTCTGTGATCTATGTGCCCGCCGCCTTCGCCCCCGACGCCATCCGCGAGGCGGCCGCCGCCGGCATCCCCCTGATCGTCTGCATTACTGAGGGCATCCCCGCCCTCGATATGGTCACCACCTACGCCTTTGTGAGAGCGGCGGGCGCACGCTTGATCGGCCCGAACTGCCCTGGCCTGCTCACCCCCGGCGAGTCGAAGGTCGGGATCATCCCTGGCAATATCGCCACCCCCGGCGCGGTTGGCGTTGTCAGCAAGAGCGGCACGCTCACCTACGAGGCGGTAGACGCGCTCACCCGCCTCGGGCTCGGCCAGAGCAGCATCGTGGGCATCGGCGGCGACCCGATCATCGGCACGAGCTTTATCGATGTGCTGGAGCTTTTCCAGGGCGACGCGCAGACCGAGGCGATCGTGCTAATCGGCGAAATCGGCGGCGACGCCGAGATCCAGGCCGCGCACTACATCAAGGCCCACGTTACCAAGCCCGTGGTTAGTTTCATCGCCGGCCAGACGGCCCCCGAGGGCAAGCGCATGGGCCACGCTGGCGCAATCATCAGCGGCGGCGAGGGCACGGCCCAGGAGAAGATCGCCGCCCTAGAGGCCGTCGGCGTGAAGGTGGCCCGCCTGCCCACCGATATCGCGCAGCTGGTGAAGGAAGCGCTCGCCTGATCTAAGGAGACAAGGAGACAAGGAGACAAGGAGACAAGGAGACAAGGAGACAAGGAGACAAGGAGACAAGGAGACACCCCTCCTACTCCGATAGGCGCTCCCGGTCTCCCGGTCTCCTTGTCTCCTTGTCTCCCGGCCTCCGGTCACGACAAAGGCAGCCGCAGCTCCACCGTCGTCCCCTGGCCGATGTCGGACTTCATGCGGAAGTCGGCGCCGATCAGGCGGGCACGCTCCTTCATGTTGAGCAGGCCCAGGCTGCCCCGGATGTTGTAGCTGCTCTCCACGGCATTTACGTTGAAGCCCTTGCCGCGATCGCGCACGCTGGCCACAAAGGCGTCCTCCTCGACATAGAGGTAGACCGTGATCACGTCGGAGCGGGCGTGCTTGCGCGCGTTGTTCACGGCCTCCTGAATGATAATGAAGACCGCCGCCTCTTTCTCGGGGGCCAGGCGCGGCATGTTCGCCGGGGCCTCCAGGCGCAGCCGCGTGTCGGAGCCGGCCGGGTCGCGCCAGCGATCCACATACTGCTGGAGCGTCATCACTAGGCCCTGCGTCTCCAGGCCGAGCGGGCGCAGCTCAAAGAGCAGCGTGCGGATGTCGTGGGTGGTCTTGTTCACCAGCTCGGCGAGCGTGCCAAGCTCGTCCGGCACACGCTCGGGCATGGCCTTGAACAGCTTCTTGATGAACTCGATGTTCATCGCGATGGCGGCGATGCCCTGGGTAGGGCCGTCGTGGAGATCGCGGGCGATGGCGCTACGCACGTCGGCCTCTTTGCTCAGTAGCCGGTCGTGCTCCTGCTTGAGGCTCTGGTACAGCCGCGCATTCTCGATCGCGATCGCCGCCTGGGCGGCCAGCGTAATGAGCAGCTGCATATCCTGGTCGGTGAAGCCGCGCCCGTCGGCCTTGTTTAGCAGCTGCATCGCGCCCACGGTGCGCTCCTTCAGGCGCATCGGCACGCACAGAATCGAGCGGGTGACGAAATCTGCCTCGCGGCCGATCGTGTCGTACCAGCGGCTGTCCTGCTCCACATCGTTGACGATCTGGCCAACGCCGTGGGAGATCACCCAGCCGGCGATGCCGCGATCCACAGGCATGCGGAAGCTGCGCTGCTCGCCGGGAAGATCTAGCACCAGCTCGTTGGTCGTCTCGTCTAGGATGAAGATCGAGCAGCGCTCGGCGCCCACCACCTTCGGCGCGCGCACCTTGATATCGTTGAGCAGGCTGGCGAGATCCAGATTCACGGCGAGCGACTGGCCGATCTCGTAGAGCAAGTTCAGCTCGCGCAGGTCGCGCTCGGCGCGGCGCAGCATGGCGATCTTGTCGGCCTCGCCGCCGATGGCGCGCACTAGCAGCACGAGTAGGTCTTCGTCTAGCGTGGCGGCGCCCTCCTGGCTGGCGTCGTGGCCCTCCACCACAAGATGCAGCAGGCCCACATCTTGGCCACCGCTCTGGAGCGGCAGCTCGATCAGGTCGCGGCCATCGTCGAGCGAGTAGCTGCCAACAATCGGCTCGCTGCCGTCGCCACGGCGGGCAAAGCCCTGGCTGGCCTGGTCGATCAGCGTGCGGGCCTCATCGTCGAGCGGGCCGTGGGTCAGGCTCAGCAGCTCGCCGTACGGATTCACATAGAGCAGGGCGCCGGCCCGTGCCGGCCAGAACGAGATCAGCCGCTCCAGCGAGGCCGTGAGCAGCTCGGAGACACCGTGATGGCCGCCTGCGATGAGCAGCTGGCTGAGCGTCTCGAGCTGGCGCTGATTGATCGCGATGGGAGACATAGGCACCTCTGCGAACCGAGGGATCGTCTCGTAACTGTACCCTATCAACACGGGGGATGTCAACAATTGCGAGCCATTGTAGTACAAATTGCTCGCTCAGGCCGCGCTATAATGCCAGTGGAGGAGCATGCGGCGAGAGGCGAGACGATGGCGCGTGAGCTTGTGCGTGTGGCAAATCTAGCCGATCTGCTGCCAGGCGGGCTGGCCTATGTGGAGATCGACGGGCTGCCGATCGCTCTGGCCAACGTCCAGGGCACGCTCTATGCCTTCGGCGATAGCTGCCGCCACGAGGGTGGCCCGCTCTCGGCGGGCGTGCTGATCGGCGACACGGTAACCTGCCCCTGGCACGGCTGGACCTACAGCGTGCGCAGCGGCAAAAGCCTGGTGCCGCCAGTGGGCCTGCGCGTGCCCACGTATCCCGTTACCGTGCGCGACGGCGCCATCTACGTGGAGGTAGACTGGGGCGAGTAGGGCATTATCCACAGATAGCACAGATTTCCGGCCCATTATGTGCTTGCAGCAACTGAGCGGCGATCTGTGTCATTTGTGGGTAATATCGCTGTTTTGCTAGATATAGCGCCGTAAGTCGGGAGTGCTATAACCGTCCCTACATCTAGTACATTCTTGACAATCCAGGAGCACCGCGATGCGCGAACGACAATCCGCCAGTACAGTCTTGAGCAGACGTGGGCTGCTCAAAGGGCTTGGGGCAGCTGCCGGGGCCTTGGCGATCTCGCCGCTAGCGCTGCGGCTGGCCAGCGGCGCGCCAGCCACGGCCATCAGCCTTGGGGTGCTGCTGCCCACCTCGAGTCTCTACCCGCGCCTCGCCGCTAGCCTGCTCGATGGGCTCAACCTGGCCTTTGTCGGCGCCGGGCCTGCGGTGCAGCTGCTGCCTGTGGAGTATGGCACGCTGCCGAGCGCCGCCGTCGCCGCTGGCCGCCGCCTGATCGTCGAGCACGGGGTGGATCTGCTGATTGGCGTCATAAGCCAGCCCGCCAT
>JAYUYB010000393.1:0-10006 GCA_043752655.1 Chloroflexota bacterium | reverse complement strand
GGGCGGCGGTGCAGATCCCGCCCTTTCCACTCTGGGTGCTGCTGGGGTTCTACGCCGCCGTGGCCGCCCTGTGGCTGTGGCGCCGACCGCGTGAGGATGGGGGGAATATTGTCCACAGATAACACAGATTTTCGCTCTATTTTCCGCCCCCGTGGCGGCTCCAGTGGCTATGCTATGATAGACAAGAGCACCAGAGAGGCGGAGTATGCTGAACCTGCCCGACGATATTCGCGCCTACCGCGAGGAGATCCTTCGTATCGCGGCGAGTCACGGCGCCCGCAATGTTCGGGTCTTTGGGTCGGTCGCACGGGGCGATGCCGGCCCGGACAGCGATCTTGATCTCTTGGTCGATGCTGGCCCCGAGACGACCCCGTTCTTCCCTGGGGGCCTGGTTGCCGATCTGGAGCAGCTCCTGGGCCGTCGGATCGACATCGTGGAGCCGGATGGGCTGTATTGGTATGTTCGCGACCGGGTGCTCCGCGAGGCTGTGCCGCTATGAAGGACGAGCGCGTCTACCTTGAGCATATTCGCGATGCGCTGACACGGATTGGCGTGTATATCAGCGAGGGCGAAGCGCGTTTCTTTGCAGAAACGATCATCCAGGACGCTGTTCTTCGCAACCTTCAGACCCTGGCCGAAGCAACGCCGCGACTCTCTGAAGATCGGACGGCGCGCTTTCCTTTGATCGACTGGCGTGCCATGGCTGGGTTTCGGAACGTGATCGTCCATACCTACTTGGGCATCAACGTTGCCCGGATCTGGCAGATCGTTGCAGCTGATCTCCCACCTCTGCGACAAGCCATCGATGCCATGCTCGCTGAGCTGGATGCGCAGGAATAAGCTTGACCGCGAACCCGAACGGGCGTGATCTGCTTCGCGGTGGTTCGCGGCCTTTCGCGCCGTTCGTGGTCCAAACCTCCGCGCCCTCGTGTATAATTCACGGCGTATGGAGCGCCAACGCGACAGCGACATTCCTTTGCCGCCCCGGCGGGTCGACTACCGGCTGCGCTCGCTGGTGGGCGCCTTCGTCTACGCCTTCGCGGGGCTCTGGTACCTGCTGAGCACCCAGCGCAACGCGCAGATCCACTGCCTGGTGGGCGCGTGCGCTGTGGCGCTGGGCGCGGCATTGCGCATCGAGCGCTGGGAGTGGCTGGCGCTGGTGCTCACGATCGCCCTGGTGCTCGCCGCCGAGGGCCTGAACACCGCGATCGAGGCCGCCGTCGATCTCGCCACCGTGGCGCGCCACCCGCTCGCCAAAATCGCTAAAGACGTCGCGGCCGGCACCGTGCTAATCTGCGCCATCGCGTCGGTGATCGTCGGGTGCATCGTCTTCCTGCCGCATCTGTGGCAGCTGCTCTCCCAGTTTCTGTAGTGCAGAAGACAAAATGAGCGAGGGCGCAGCCCTTCTTGCATTTTGCATTGTGCATGTTGCATTTGTATGTGGCCCCTTGTCCGCCAGGCCCGCTACCTTGGCCGCTACCGCGAGATCGCACAGGTGCTTGTGGGGCACGGCTTCGGCTACCTCGTGGAGCAGCTAGGCCTCGGCTCGCTGCTCTCGCTGCCGCGCCGGGTGGTGCTGCGCGTGCCGCCACCAACCCCGCTTGGCACCGCCGCCCGTCTGCGCGAGGCCTTCGTGGCCCTCGGGCCTACCTTCGTGAAGCTGGGCCAGGCCCTCAGCACCAGGCCCGACCTGATCCCCCCCGACTTTGTGGCCGAGCTCGGCAAGCTCCAGGATACCGTTCCGCCCTTCCCCGCCGCGCAGGCCATCGCCTGTATCGAGGAGAGCCTGGGCCGGCCTGTGGGCGAGCTGTTCGCCGCCTTCGACGCCACCCCCCTCGCCGCCGCCTCGCTTGGCCAGGCCCACGCCGCCCAGCTGCACACGGGCGAGCAGGTGGTGGTGAAGGTGCAGCGCCCCGATATCGCCGCCCGCATCAACACCGACCTCGCCATCCTCGCCGATCTTGCCGCCCTCGCCCAGGAGCGCCTGCCGATCGCCAAGCAGTACAATCTGGTGGAGCTTGCCTGGGAGTTCTCTGTCACGCTGCGCGCCGAGCTCGACTACCGGCGCGAGGGCCGCAACGCCGACCGCTTCCGCCAGCTCTTCGCCGGCGACAGCGCCCTGGTGCATATCCCCACCGTCTACTGGGAGTACAGCGAGGCCCGCGTGCTCACCACCGAGCGGCTCTTCGGCCCCAAGATTACCGATATGGAGGCCCTGTCCGCCGCCGGGATCGACCGCCGCCAGCTCGCCCGCAACTCCATGCAGGTGATTTTGCGCGAGATCTTCAGCTTCGGCTTTTTCCACAGCGACCCGCACCCCGGCAACTTCTTCGCCATGCCCGGCGGCGTGCTCGGCGTGGTGGACTTTGGGCAGGTGGGCAGCCTGGATCGGCAGACCACCCAGGCCCTGCTGCTGCTGCTCGCCGCCCTGGTGAACCACGACACGCCCGGCGCCCTGCGGGCCATGGAGCGGCTCGGCATCCTGGCCCGCCGCGACCTGACGCGCCAGCTGCGCCACGACATGGAGCGCTTCACCGATAGCCTGGTTGATCGGCCGCTGCGCGAGATCTCGGCCCGCGAGACGATCAGCGAGCTGCTGTCGCTGCTGAGGCGCCACAATATTCGTATGCCCGGCCCGCTGGCCGTGCTGCTCAAGGCCCTCGTGATGATGGAGGGCATGGGCATGCAGCTCGACCCAGAGCTGGATGTGTTCAGCTTTGCGCGCCCGTACGCGCAGCGGGCCATTGCAGAGCAGCTCTCGCCTGCGGCCCTCGGCGCGGAGGCGCTGCGTGGTGGGCGCTCGCTCGCCGAGACGGCGTTTGAGCTGCCGCAGCAGGTTGGCGATCTGCTCCAGCGCCTCAACGACGGCGAGCTGCGCGTGCAGACCGAGGAGCGCGAGCTGCGCCGCATAGGCTCGGCGCTGATCGGTGCCGCCAACCGCCTGGCCGTGGCCCTGGTGCTGGCGGCGCTGATTCTGGGGATCGCTGTGGTGGCGGTGGCGATGGGCGTGGGCGGCTGGGCGGGCGCCGCGCCGATTGTGCTGCTTGTGCTGGGTGGTGCCGGCGCAGCCCTGGCCGCACTGGCGCTCACTGTGGCGCTAGTGCGGGGGCGAGAGTGACAGGAAGCCGCTCTGGACCACGAACCGGTTTGGACCGCGAAGGGCGCGAAAGGCTGCGAAGAGCGCGAATCTAGGATGTGAGCGAGCCAAAGAAGGCGAGCAGATCAGCGTTGAATCGCTCCGGGCGCTCCATATTCGGCAGGTGCGCGGCGTCGGGGTAGGTGATGATCTGCGTCTGCGGCGCGGCGGCGGCCAGCACTGCGGCGGCCGCCGGGGTGGCGGCGCTGTCGAGCTCGCCCACAATCGCCAGCACCGGCATGCGCAGCTCACCGAGGCGCGCTACGGCCGGCGGATCCAGTGGCTGCGGCTCCAGGCCGGCATCGAAGAGGTGGGCGTGGCTGCGGTAGTTGTTCAGCGCCATCTCGTAGACCTTGCGGCGCACATGCGCGGCGGCGCGCCCCTCTGGCTGGCGCGGCCCGTCCACCCAGAGCCGCACATCCAGCTCGGCCGTGCGCTCGTGCTCGTGGGCCGCCTCGGCGGCCTCCATCGCCTCGTACAGTGCAAGCTCTTCGGGCGTGAAGAGCTCGTCGGCTGGCTGCCAGCCGCTGATGCCGCTACAAACCCAGCCGAGGGCCGTGACGCGCTCGGGCGCCTCCAGCGCGGTATCGAGGGCGATCATGCCGCCGCGCGAGCAGCCCACCAGGACGGCCCGCGCCAGGCCCAGGTGATTCATCAGGGCGAGCAGATCCTGGTGGTTGGAGAAGGCCACGGGCGCGCTGCGCGTGCGCCCAAAGCCGCGCGTGTCGTAGCGCACCACCGTGTGGCGCTCCGCGAGCGCGGGCAGCTGATCGTCCCACATGCGCAGGTCGGCGATGCCGGCGTGGACGAGGATCACGGCAGGGCCGGCGCCGCACTGCTCGTAGTACAGCTCGCCGCCCAGCACAGGCGCGTACCCGCTGGTCGTCTGAGGCGTCTCGCTCATAGTGGCTCCTTTGCTTGTATGCTCCCGCTACGAGTGTAGTGCTGAATGCGGGCGGGCGCGATCCGCTTATGGGCTTTTCAAAGCCTGTATACAGGGCGCGCACCACCGCGCTGCAATGCCCTATCGGCTATCGGCTATTTCGGCTCCTCGTTCCCGCTCCATCCAGGCTACCGCGTAGTCGACCAGGGGGCGCTGCGGCACCAGGAGCGCCACGCCCTGGCCCACGGACCCGCGCCGCTCCTGGCCGGTGTCGGCCGCAAAGTCGGCCCCGATGCGCGGGAAGTCGTCGTCGTTCCACTCCAGATCATCGAAGCGCGCCCAGCGGCGCACGCCACCCTCCAGGATCGGCGCCCCCGTGCTGATCGTGCGGCGCCCCGGCCAGCTTGCCCGGTACTCCGCGAGGTGCAGCGAGGTGTTGTTGGCGTGGCCCACGCCGAGCAGCAGCACATGGCTTTCCAGATCGTACAGGTGGCTCAGGGGCGAGCCCTCGCCGAGGCTCGTCTCCAGCTCGTGGTCGGCGGTGATCTGCTCGGCGTGGCGGCCCCACGCGGCGAAGGAGCACTGCGGGTGGGCGCTGCGCCGCACGCCCGGCTGGCGCCGGAAGGTCTCGGCGACCACGCCCATCGCGTAGCAAGGTGTGAGCTCGGGCTCGAAGGCGGGCATATGCGCGCGGATGATTGGCCACCACGGCGCGGGCACGGGCGGCGCCACCCAGTCGGCCGGCTCGGAGAGATCGCTGGTGTGGGTTGGCATCACCAGGGTGCCATCGGGGCCGAGCAGCGCCTCCAGCGCCTGGATCACGGCCACAGCGCCGCCGCAGACCCAGCCTAGCCTGCTGAGCGAGCTGTGGACGAGCAGGGTCATGCCGGGCGCCACTCCGAGGGTGGTAAGCTCGGCGCGCAGCGACTCCACCGTGGCGGGCAGGTAGGCGGAGCGGTCGGGAATCAGGTGCTCAGACATTGTGTGCGCTCCAGAGGTTCGTAGCATGCCCACCTTCCCGGAAGCTGGGCATGCCACGAACCCTCGTGCTTCCAGAAGCTCTTCCCGGAAGCTTACGGAAGCTCGCTCTGCCCCATGCTACAATATCTTGCAGAAACTGGTACGTGGAGCTGTGTATGCCGCTTGAGACCGTGGCTCTGGACGAGCGCTGGCTGCCGGAGGCCTTGGCTTACCTGCGCCGCTCGCCCTATCGGAACGCCCTGCCGCTCTCGAATATCACTCAGCTACGCCAGCAGTGCGACGTGGTGCTCGTGCATAGCGCCGGCTCGGTGCAGGGCCTGGCCTCGCACTACCGCGATCTGCCCTTTCTTGGGCTCACGTTCGTGGCCGAGCTCGATGACGCGATGCCCCTGCTCGTCGGCGCGCTCGCCGAGCGTGTGCCCGCGCTGCGCGGCGCCTCGCTTACCACGGTAATCCCCGAGCAGCGCGTGCGTCAGCTCGCCACATGCGCCGTGTTCGAGTCCCTGGAGACCGAGTACCAGATGGTGGTGGAGCCAGAGACGCTGCGCCCCGTCCACTCGCCGCTGGTGCGCCGCCTGCGCCCCGACGATCTGCCAGCAATGGGCGCCCTTGCGGCTCTGGGCAAGCTTGTGGCCTGGCGCCCCGAGGTGCTGAGCCACGGCCCGGCCTTCGGCGCCTTCGCAGGCGACGAGCTGGTGGCGATGGCGGCCACGCACTTCGCGACACCGGACGTGGTGGAGATCGGCAACATTGTGACTCACCCAGAGCAGCGCCGGCGTGGGCTCGCCAGCGCCTGCACGGTCGCCCTGGCCCAGGCCTGTTTCAGCCTGGCTCCCCGCGTCTTCCTGATGGTGATGGCTGAGAACGCCGCCGCCTTCGCGGCCTACCGCGCGCTGGGCTTCTGGCCCGCCGAGCGCTACGCCTTTGTGCGCTTTCGGCTAATGCTGTAGGGGCGCGATCTATCGTGCCCCTACGTGCGATCTATCGCGCCCCTACGGTCCCGCGAGGATGAACTCGTTGGGGTTGAAGCGGCGCAGGCGATGGCGGAACTGCCAGGTGAAGCCCGGCCAGAGCGTGGAGTTGCGGCCTGTTGTGTCCAGATACCAGCTCTTGCAGCCGCCGGCCGTCCAGACGGTGCCGCGCATTGCCTGATCTACCTCGGCCACGAAGGCGGCCTGAGCCGCAGGGCGCGGCTCGACGGTGGCGAGGCCGCGCTGGCGCATGTGGCGCAGCGTGGCGACGATCAGCTCGATCTGGCGCTCGATCATGATCAGCACCGAGCTGTGGCCAAGCCCCGTGTTTGGCCCCTGGAGGATGAAGAGGTTGGGGAAGCCGACCACGGCGGTGCCCAGATGCGCCTGTGGGCTCGCGCCCCAATGCTCGGCGAGGGTGCGGCCATCGCGCCCGCGCACCTGCTGCGCGATCGGCTGGCTTGTTACCTGGAAGCCCGTGCCCAGAATGATCGCGTCCACGGGGCGCTCGGCGCCATCCGCCGTGACGATGCTGCCAGCCCGCAGCTCCGCGATTCGTTCTGTGATCAGCTCGACGTTGGGGCGCTGGATGGCGAGCAGGTAGTCGTCGGAGCGCAGCACGCGCTTGCAGCCCATGGTGTAGTTTGGGGTGAGCTTTGCGCGCAGGATGGGGTCAGGCACGCTGCGCTCCAGCTGGCGCAGCATGCCCTGCTGGAGCCTGCGCATAAGCCAGGGGTGGCGAAAGCCCAGCACGAGTAGCTCGCGGGTGGCGTAGATCTGGCCGCGCAGCAGACGCCGCAGGGGCGGGAAGCGCTCGAACAGGCGCCGCTCTGCCAGCGTGAAGTCGCGCTCGTTGCGGGGCAGCACCCAGGGCGCGCTGCGCTGAAAGACCGCAAGGCTGGCCACTTGCGGCTGGATCGCGGGGATCAGCTGGATGGCCGAGGCTCCAGTACCGATCACCGCCACCTGCTTGCCCGCCAGGTCGTAGCCGTGATCCCAGCGGGCGGTGTGAAAGAGCTTCCCGCCGAAGCGCTCAAGGCCTGGCAGGGCGGGGATCGCTGGCTCGCTCAGGCCGCCGCTGCCCAGGATGAGCACGGCGGCGCTGAGCGAGCCCTGACTGGTGGTGAGCTGCCAGCGCGAGCATGTGGCGTCCCAGGCTGCCGTGAGCAACTCGTGGCCGAGGCGCAGGTGCGGCAGCAGGCCAAACTCCTCTGCGCAGCGGCGCAGGTACGCCCAGATCTCGGGCCGCTCGGAGTAGCTCCGGCTCCAGCCGGGGTTGAGCGCAAACGAGAACGAGTAAAGGTGCGACTGCACATCGCAGGCGCAGCCGGGGTAGCTGTTGTCGCGCCAGACGCCGCCAACCTCGTCGGCGCGCTCCAGGATAACAAAGTCGGCGAAGCCCGCCTGCTTCAGCCTGATGGCGGCGCCGAGCCCGCCGAAGCCGCTGCCGACGATGGCGATCTGCACATGTTGCACAAGCTACTCCATAGTCACGCGCCGGGCATGCTGTCCACAGATGACACAGATTTCCGGATCATTGCGCGTATAATACCAAAATCCAAAACCGAAAGGGGCGCCTTATGAGCAAGATTCGCTGGGGTATTTTGAGCACAGGCATGATCGCTGGGCTGTTTGTGGAGGGCCTGCGCGACGTGGCCGACGCCGAGGTTGCCGCTGTGGGCTCGCGCACCCGTGAGTCTGCCGAGGCTTTTGGGGAGCGCTACGGCATCCCGCGCCGCCACGGCAGCTACGAGGCGCTCGCCGCGGACCCTGACGTCGATGTGATCTACATCGGCACGCCCCATAACCTGCACGCAGCCAACACGCGCACCTGCCTGGAGGCGGGCAAGGCCGTGCTCTGCGAGAAACCCTTCGCGCTCAACGCCGAGCAGGCGCGCGGCATGGTCGCCCTCGCCCGTGAGCGGGGTCTCTTCCTGATGGAGGCGATGTGGACGCGCTTTCGGCCGCATATGGTCGAGCTGCGCCGCCTGCTGGCCGAGGGTGTGATCGGCGAGCCGCGCATGCTCCACACCAACTTCGGCTTCCGCATACCTTTTGATCCAAAGCATCGCCTGTTCGACCCGGCGCTTGGCGGTGGCGCTCTGCTCGATGTGGGTGTCTACCCGATCTCGCTTGCCCACATGGTCTTTGGCACGCCGGAGGCTGTGGTGAGCCTGGCGGCCCTTGGCGAGACCGGGGTGGACGAGCAGATGTCGGCGCTGCTGCGCTTCTCCGGCGGCCGGCTGGCCGTGTGCGCCGCCGCCACGCGCACGAAGCTCCCGCTCACGGCGACGATCTCTGGCACCGAGGGCCAGATCGAGCTGCCGCCCGCGCCCTGGTCCGGCGACAGCCAGCTGCTGCTGCGCCGCCCGGACGGCAGCGAGGAGCCGATCGCGATCACGCACGTCGGCAACGGCTACAACTATCAGGTGGAGGAGGTTCACGCATGCCTGCGGGCGGGCCGCGGCGAGAGCGCGATCATGTCGCTGGACGAGAGCATCGCGATCATGGCGACCCTGGACGCGGTCCGCGCGCCGTGGGGGCTGCGCTATCCAGGCGAGTAGCGTTGGTACGCTTCCTGCATAGATGCTCCTGTAACGGATCAGGCGCGGCCCGCACGCGCTACCAAAAAGGAGCAACACCAATGGCATACCCGAAGAGCTCGAAGAGCGCCCTCTTGGCCCTCGTGACGGCAGGCGGTTTCTGGGCCTGGAAGAACCGCGACAAGCTGAGCAGCCAGTTCAGCCAGCTGAGTAGCCAACTCAGCCAGCCACGCCCGACGAATTACACTAAGCCCCTGACCGACCAGGCTCACATCCCGGCGGTCGAAGCCTACACCGGCGGCACGCAGCGCATCGGCAACGAGGCCAACGATATCTAGGTGAGGAGAGACAGGGAGCATCGCTCGCTGCGCTCACTGGGGAGACAAGGAGACAAGGAGACAGGGAGACAGGGAGACAGGGAGCGCCTATCGGCAACGACGGGCTTTCACCCTGTCACCCTGTCTCCCTGTCTCCCTGTCTCCCTGTCTCTCGCCCTACGCCGACTCGCGCAGTTCCACGGTGAGGCCGCCGGCAACCGCTGCGAGCAGGTTGTAGCAGAGGCTCACAAGGAGCGTGGTGATGGCCACCATCAGGCCGCCGAGCAGAGTGAGGGCGAGCGTGAGCGTGCCGAACAGACCCCAGCCCAGGGCGGCAAGGTCGCCCACGCGCGAGGCCTCATCGGAGAGACCGAGGAGGCTCAGCAGATCGATGCTGGCGACGCTCTGGCCCAGCACATTGATGTCGTAGGTCTCCACCTGGCCGAAGGCGTTACTCACGCCCTGCAAGCTCAGCACGGCCAGGGCGGCGAGGCCCATCGCTGGCAGCAGTGCCACCAGCCAGCCTAGCAGTAACCCTACCTTCAAGGCCGACCCCAGCGTAATTCGTTTGATCGTGTAGCGCATCTTGGCTCCGATTGCAGATTGCAGATTGCAGATTGAGCGCGTTGGGCTACCCTCGGGCTGGCCCCTGTCCCGATCTGCCTGGATGCCCGAGCCATCTGGATCATGAAGCCGCGAACGGGTGCAAACCGCCGCGAACCACCCGGCCACACCTGTTCAGATGCGTGCCCGGCGCGGGTGCGTGTTCGCGCCGTTCGTGCTCCTTCGCGCCGTTCGCGGTCCAGACGGCTTGGGGGTCGTTGCGCACCCCCTCACTTCACCACCTCGGGCTCCTCCTCGCGTCGGAACTGGCTCATGTAGAGCTCGTAGTAGGCGCCGCGCAGGGCCAGCAGCTCGTTGTGCGTGCCGCGCTCCACGATCTGCCCGTCCTTCACCATCAGCACGAGGCTGGCGTTGCGGATGGTGCTGAGGCGGTGGGCGATCACAAAGCTGGTGCGGCCCGTAAGCAGCTGGTCGAAGGCGGTCTGGATCAGCCGCTCGGTGCGCGTGTCCACGCTGCTGGTGGCCTCGTCCAAGATCAGGATGCGCGGGTTGGCGAGGGCCGCGCGGGCGATGGCGATCAGCTGGCGCTGCCCCTGGCTCAGGCCGCCGCC
>JAYUYB010000392.1:0-10011 GCA_043752655.1 Chloroflexota bacterium | reverse complement strand
CAGGTCTTGCCGATCGCCCGCCCGAACGCGCCGAACATTGGGCGGTAGAGCACCGGCTGGGGGGTGGGGATCGAGGCGTTGGGGTCGCCCATGAGCGCCCAGGCGATCATGCCGCCCTTGATCACAAGCTTCGGCTTGGCCCCGAAGTAGGCCGGGTCCCACAGCACAATATCGGCGAGCTTGCCTGGCTCCAGCGAGCCGACCTCGTGAGCGATGCCGTGGGCCAGGGCCGGGTTGATCGTCAGCTTCGCCATGTAGCGCAGCACACGCGCGTTCTCGTGGTCGGGGCCGTCCTCCGCCAGCGGGCCGCGCTGCTCGCGCATCTTGTGCGCGGTCTGGATGGCACGTGTAAACGTCTCGCCCACCCGGCCCATCGCCTGCGAGTCCGACGAGTAGATGCTCAGCACGCCCAGGTCGTGCAGCACATCCTCGGCGGCGATGGTCTCTTTGCGGATGCGGCTCTCCGCAAAGGCCACATCCTCGGCGATCGCTGGGTTGAGGTGGTGGCAGACCATGAGCATGTCGAGGTGCTCGGCCAGCGTGTTGACGGTGTAGGGCCGGGTTGGGTTTGTGGACGAGGGCAGGACGTTGGGCAGCGCGGCGATCGTGATGATGTCGGGTGCGTGGCCGCCCCCGGCGCCCTCGGTGTGGTAGGTGTGGATCGTCCGGCCGTCGATGGCGCTGATCGTATCCTCGACAAACGCGCTCTCGTTCAGGGTGTCGGTGTGAATGGCGACCTGCACGTCGTACTCTTCGGCGACGCGCAGCGAGCAGTCGATCACTGCCGGGGTCGTCCCCCAGTCCTCGTGGTCCTTGAGGCCGCATGCGCCGGCCTCGATCTGCTCGCGCAGGGCCTCGGGCTGGCTGCTGTTGCCTTTGCCCAGCAGGCCCCAGTTGATCGGCAGGCCCTCGGCCGCCTCCAGCATGCGGGCGATGTACCAGGGGCCGGGCGTGCAGGTGGTGGCGCTGGTGCCGTCGGCCGGGCCGGTGCCGCCGCCGATGAAGGTTGTTACGCCGTTGGCGAGGGCGTCGTAGACCTGTTGGGGGCAGATCATGTGGATGTGGCTGTCGACCACGCCCGCCGTCGCGATCAGGTGCGCCCCGTTGATCACCTCGGTCCCCGGGCCGATCACCAGCTGCGGGGTCACGCCGTCCATGGTGTCGGGGTTGCCGGCCTTGCCCACCCCAACGATGCGCCCGTCGCGCACGCCGATGTCGGCCTTGAGCACGCCAAGCACAGCGTCGAGCACAATCACGTTGGTGATCACCAGGTCGAGGGCGCCCGCGCGGCGGGAGAGGGCGCTCTGTGCCATCCCGTCGCGGATGGTCTTGCCGCCGCCGAAGACGGCCTCATCGCCATGCGTGAGCAGGTCGCGCTCGATGCGCAGGCGCAGGTTGGTATCGGCGAGGCGCACGCGGTCGCCCGTGGTGGGGCCGTAGAGCGAGGCGTACTGGCGGCGTGGGATGCTGGCCATCGGCTATTCCTCCATAAACCCGGCCTCGCGGGCGCGGCGCAGCGCGGCGCGGCGACCGTCGGCGGTGGTGGTGCTGCCCTCAACCAGGGCGTTGAAGCCGAGGGCGCGGCGGCGCCCGCCAAGCGCTACCAGCTCGACCTCGCGGGTGTCGCCTGGCTCGAAGCGCGTGGCGGTGCCGGCGGGGATGTTCAGGCGCATGCCCAGGGCCTGCTCACGCGGGAAGCGCAGCGCCCGATTGACCTCGAAGAAGTGGAAGTGCGAGCCGACCTGGATCGGTCGGTCGCCCGTGTTGCTGACGGTGAGCCTGCTCGTGCTGCGCCCGGCGTTGATCTCGACCGGCTCGTCTTGTAGCAGGTAGCGCTCGCTGCTGTCCGCCATGCTCTGCCTCCTAAATGATCGGGTCGTGACACGAGATCAGCTTTGTGCCATCGGGGAAGGTGGCCTCGACCTGCACAACCGCCAGCATGTCGGGCACGGGCTCCATCACGTCGTCGCGGCCGACCACATGACGGCCAAGCTCCATAAGTTCGGCGACCGAGCGCCCATCGCGGGCGCCTTCGAGCAGGGCCTCGGTGATCAGCGCCGTCGCCTCGGCCACATTCAGCCGCAGGCCGCGCGCGCGCCGCCGCCGCGCCCGGTCGGCCACCACGTATATCATCAGCTTCTCTTGCTCGCGGGGGGGCAGCAGCATGGCATTGTCACCTCATACCATTTTGGATTTTGGATCGCCATCAGCCGGTGCGCTCGTCGGTGGGCGGGGTGTCGCCGTAGTCGCGTGCGGCGGCCTCGGGGGTGATGTAGCCAAGGGCCAGATCGCGCGCGATCAGCTCGGGCTCGCGCTGCTCGACGGGGCCGAAGCCGCCGCCGCCGGGCATCAGCAGGCGCAGCTCGTCGCCGGGGTTGAACTGCAGGGCCGGGAAGCGGGTGATCTCCTCGCCGTTGACGAAGACCTGGCCGACCACACCGGGGCGCCCGCCATCGAGGCCCGGCGGGTTGAAGAACATTTTGTCGGGGCGCAGCAGCATGGTCATTGGCGTTGTGGCGATGCTGCGCACCACGATCTCCTGGCCGAGGCCGCCGCGCCGCCGCCCTGGGCCGCCCGAGTCCGGCCGCAGCGCCTTCTTCTCGATCAGGATGGGCGCCCGCAGCTCCAGAATCTCTGTGGGCGTGACCGTACTGTTGTGGGGGAAGGCGATCGGCACCATGCCGTCGAGCTCGCGCACGGCGCCGCGGCCGCCGTGGGGCAGGCAATGGATGCTGAAGCGACCGTAGCCTGGCTCCTCGCCGAAGAACTTGAAGGGCCAGATCGAGCCAGAGCCGGCCTGCGCGTGCTCGCCGAAGATCGGCCAGAGCGCCCCGAACAGCACCTGGTTGATGTTGTTCGTCGTCTTGGCGCGCGCCTTCACCGGCGCGGGGAAGCTACAGTTGAGAATGCTGCCCTCGGGGGCGGAGACGTGGATGGGTCGGAAGAGGCCCTCGTTGTTGGGGATGTCGGGCACCAGCGCGCACTTAAACGGGTACATCGTGGAGGCGAAGGTGGTGTTGAAGGTGCAGTTGATCGCGGCGTTGCGCGTCTGTGGCGAGCTGCCCGTGTAATCCACGTACACATCGCTTCCCGCGATCGTGATGGTGGCGTGCAGATGCACCGGGTCGATGTAGCCGTCGATGTCGAGACCGAACTCGTAGACTCCGTCGGGCAGCTCGGCGATCCGTGCGCGGATGGCCGCCTCGGAGCGGCTGTGGATCGTCTCCGAGAGCGCGACCAGATCGTCCAGCCCGTAGTCGTCCATAAACTCGTGGACGCGGCGGGCGGCCATGCTGGCGGCGCCGGCGATGGCACGCAGATCGCCCAGCACCAGCTCCGGCACCCGGCAGTTGTTACCGATAATCTCGAAGAGCAGGCGGTTTTCCTGGCCGGCCTCGTAGAGCTTGCATGGCGTAAGGCGCAGGCCCTCCATGAACACATCCACGGCCTCGATGTCGCCGGCGTGCCCGCCCACATCGGCAAGGTGGGCGACGATGCCGGTGAAGGCGATCACCTGGCCGCGCCAGAAGATCGGCGTGAGCACCACATAGTCTGGCAGGTGGCCCGTGCCCAGCCAGGCGTCGTTGGTGATCAGCACATCGCCCTCGCGCAGCGTCTCCACCGGGAAGCGCTCTAGCACGTGGCGCGAGGTGCGGGGCAGCACCACGCAGAAGTTGGGCGGGCTGAAGCTGGACTGGCAGAGCGACGCGCCGCGCTGATCGGTCATGATCACCGCGAAGTCGCGGCTCTCGCCCACAATCGTCGAGAACGAGGTGCGTACAACCGCATTGTCCACCTCGTCCATGATCGCGATCAGCCGCTGCCACTGGATCTCCAACGAGATCGGATCGATCATGCCGTGGTCAACGGCCATGCCATGGCTCCTTATACTCGTGCGCCTGGGTTGAAGCTATTGTACGGAGCGCTGTGTCAACTGTCAACTGTCAACTTAACCCATGGCGAAGTGGTTACAATGTCTATCCTTTGTACTTCTTCACCACAGCGGCCATGCGCTCAAGCCCCTGCTCGAGCTGCGCGTAGGGCACGGCCAGCGAGCAGCGCACAAAGCCCTCGTTGAAGGGATCGGTCGCGCCGCCTGCGCCGCCGATCATCACGTTGGCCTCCTCGCGCAGCGCCTTCGCGAACTGCTGCGAGCTCAGGCCCGTGCTGCCGATGTTGGGCATAATGTAGTAGGCGCCGCGCGGACGACCGTAGGGCAGGCCCATCGCGTCGAGCGCCTGGATCCAGAGGCGGCGTCGGCGGTCGTACTCGGCCAGGATCTCGTCGAACCAGTCGCTTGGCCCGGTGATGGCTGCCAGGGCCGCGTACTGGGCCATCGAGGGCGCGCAGATCGTCATGCCGTGGGCGATCGGCAGCAGCGCGTCGCTGATCGCCCGGCCCGCCGCCACGTAGCCGATGCGCCAGCCCGTCATGCCGTAGCACTTCGAGAAGCCGTTGATCACGACGGTGCGCTCCCACATGCCGGGGAGCGCGGCCAGGCTCACGTGCTGGAAGCCGTCGTAGACGAAGCGCTCGTACAGCTCGTCCCAGATCACCAGCAGGTCGTGGCGCTGGGCGAGGGCCGCGATGCGCTCCAGGGTCGCCCGCTCGATCACGGCCCCGGTTGGGTTCGAGGGGGAGATCAGGATCATCGCCTTGGTGCGCGGCGTCACCGCGCGCTCAAGCGCGTCGGGGTCCACCTCGAAGTTGTCCTCCAGGCGTGTGGGCACGGGGACCATTGTGGCGCCCGCGAGCATAATGTCGCGGCGATACTCGTCGTAGAAGGGCGTCGGCACCAGCACCTCATCGCCTGGATCGAGCAGCGCCAGCGTCACGGTGAGCATGGCGGCCTGCGAGCCGGCAGTGACAATAATCTCGTTGGCCGGGTCTACGCTCAGGCCCTTCTCGCGGCGCAGCTGCTCGGCGATCGCCTCGCGCAGGGCAGGGAGGCCCGCCCAGGCCGTGTAGACCGTCTTGCCCTCGGCGATGGCGCGCTGCCCGGCCTCGACGACATGGGGCGGGGTGGCGAAGTCGGGCGTGCCGCTGGCCAGGTTGATCATGCCAGGCGCGCTGATCGAGGTCTGCCGCGCCAGGGTTGCGCTCACCTCACGCGCCCGCTGCGAGGCGAGCCGGTTGATCAGGCTCTCGGTCTTTGTCGTCATGAGTCGCTCTCCTTGCTGTTAAAGCCAGCGTGCAAACCAGTCCAGGTAGCGGTCGATGCGGAAGACCCGGTGCCAGGGCCGACCGGCGCGTGAGAGCTCGTGGCTCTCGTCGGGGAAGCGCACAAGCTCGGTGGGCACACCGCGCCGCTTGAGCGCCATGTAAAACTGCTCGCCCTGCTCGACGGCGCAGCGATGATCGAGGGCCGAGTGAACCACCAGCGTCGGCGTCTGGATGGTCGCCACTTGCAGCACCGGCGAGCGCGCGATCAGCGTGTCGACGTTCTCCCAGGGCAGCTGCTTGTCGAACTCCACCTGGTCGAGCAGGAAGCCGATGTCGCTGGTGCCCACCTGCGAGGTGCGGTTGGTGAGCGCGCGATCCACGACAGCCGCCTTGAACTCCGGGTGGCGTGCGATAATCCAGGCCGCGCTGTAGCCGCCGTAGCTGCCGCCCGCCACAGCCAGCCGCTCCGGGTCGATGAAGTCGAAGGCCGCGCACGCGGCGCGCAGGAAGGCCATATTGTCCTCGTAGTCGAGGTCGCCCCAGTGCCCGCGGGTCGCCGCCGAGAATGGCTGGCCGTAGCCGTGGTTACCGCGCGTGTTGCAGTTGATCACCGTGTAGCCCTGGGCCGCGTAGACCTGCCACTCGTGGACGAACACGCTGGCGCGCATGCCGCCCGGCCCCCCGCCGGTGTAAAGAATGACCGGGTAGCGCTTGCCCTGCTCGCGGCCCACGGGCGGGTTGACCCAGCCCTCGATCTGCACGCCGCCAGAATCGCAGGCAAAGCGCAAGGCCGGCTCAAGCTCGATCGTGTCCAGCAGCGCGCCATTGAGATCGGTGAGGCGGCGGGGCGCCCCGCTCGGCTCCAGCGCGTACAGGTCGCCTGGAATCTGGCTGTCGCCCATCAGCATCACGACGCTGCGGGCCGCCGCGTCCAGCGAGAAGGCGGTGATCACGAGATCGCCCGCTGTGAGTGGCGTCAGCGCGCCGTCGGCGAGCGTGAAACGATTGAGGCGGACGGTGCCGGCCTCGTTGAGCAGCAGCAGCAGCCCTGTGCTGTCGGGCAGCCAGCGTGGCTCGTCGTCGCCCCCGTAGCCGCGCAGGTCGTAGTTGCGCGAGTAGTCGCCGATCGCGCGGTCGATCTGCTGCGTCACGCAGCGCCCCGCGCCGCTCGCCAGATCGACTAGCCAGAGGTTGGGTGTGCCGTAGTGGCCGATCGTCGGGTCGTTGTGGCCGCAGACGGCCAGCGTGGCGCCATCGGGCGACCAGGCGAGATCGCTGCTGCGCATCTCCTCCAGGCCGAAGAGCGTGCGCGGCGCGGAGGGCTGCTGCGCCGCGCTGTCCACCAGGTAGATGTAGCTCTTGCGGCGCGCCTCGCCGCCCTCGTCCAGGTTGCCCGTGGTGGCAAGCCAGCGCCCGTCGGGCGACCAGACCGGAGGGCTGAAGTCGCGGGGGCCGCCTGTGAGGGCCGTGGGCGGCACGGGCACCTCTGCCGCTGGATCGACGGCGACAACGGCCAGGTGGCCGTAGTAGTTGCCAAGGAAGCCCGCCGAGTCGGACTTCCAGCGCAGGCGACTCGTCACGACAACATCGCGGTTGAAGCGCGCGTAGAGGTCGTCGGGGGCCGCCTGATCGTCGCCCAGCTGCTCCAGGCCACGCTCGGGGTCAAGCAGCGTCACAAAGGCGATCCTGCGCCCGTCGGGCGACCAGGCGGGGGCGCGCGCACCACCGCGCAGGGCGGTGAGCACGCGGGGCGGGCCGCCTGTTGCTGGGATGACAAGCAGCTGCGGCCCGCCGTCGAGCGCGGTGATGGCGGCGGGCGGGGTGCCGGCGACGCCTGGCCGGGGCCTGCCCGAGGCGAGGTAGGCGAGCTGCGTGCCATCAGGCGACCAGCGGGGGTGCGTGTCGCGGCCTGGGCCGTCGGTCAGCGCGCGCGCGGCGCCCGTGGCGATCTCAGTGATCATAATCTGCGAGCGATAGCGATTCTCCTCCGGCTCGATCCAGGTACGCACCCAGGCCACCTCGCGGCCATCAGGCGAGACCTGGGGGTCGTCGCAGATCTGGAAGCTCAGCAGATCGCGTGAGCGCATCCTGCGCCTGGTATTGCTCATCGGTCGCTCCAAATATGCAATAGCCGATAGCCGATAGCCGATAGCCGATAGCCGATAGCCGATAGCGCATTGCATCGCGGTGATGTGCGCCCTGCGCCTGGGCGACTAACGTATAGAGAGTCGGCTACATGCGGCGCCAGCGCAGATCCCAGTCGCCGCTGAAGCGCTCGGCGCCGTCCGGCGTGATCAGGATATCCTCGTTGATGCCGGTGCCCCAGGCGACGGCCGGGCGCAGGTTGCGGTGCGGGTGGTAGGAAAAGGTCATCCCGGCCTCCAGCGGCCAGCTCTGCGATGCGCCCCAGGGCTGCTCGGCGGCAAACCACGGGCGCTCGATCGTGTCCATGCCCTGGCCGTGCATGTCGAAGTGGCGGGTGGGCGCGCCCAGCTCCCAGCCGTCATCCACCATGGTGCGCTCGAAGCTGGCGGCGAGCTCGGGCAAGCTGGCGCCGGGGCGGGCCGCCGCGCGGATGGCCGCGTAAGCGCGCAGCTCGCTGTCCATCAGGCGCTCCTCGGCCTCGCTGGGCGGGCGATAGGCACAGGTAACCGTGAGCTCGGACCAGTGCCCGCTGGGGCCGCAGAGCTCCATGTGATAGCTCGTGATGCCGTCGCAGCGCACTGGCGTGTCGTCGGGCACGCCCATCTGCCCAGGCTGCTCGCCGATAAAGACCAGCAGATCGCGGGCGCCGCCCTCCAGGGCGATGCGGGAGCACTCCGCCGCCAGTGCCAGCCCAGTCTTGCCGGGCGTGACGATCTCGACGAAGCGCTCCATGCAGGCCTTGGAGAGCGTCCACAGCTCACGGATCTGCTGGATCTCCAGCTCGCTGCGAATCATGCGCACCCGGTCGATCATCTCGTCCGCGTCGACAAACGCCACTTGCGGCAGCGCCTCGCGCAGCTCGGCGAGCACGCCGGCGCCGATGATCGCGCGCAGGCCGGCCACGCCGATGCGCGCGTGGGCAAGCTTGCGGTCGCGGATCGCGGTGGCGACGCGCGGCACCAGGAAGACATCGCCGTCGGCGTCCTCGACCCAGCCACGGGCGGCGATCTTCGCGGCGACGGCGGGGCTGGTCAGCGTCAGGGATGGCTCGCCGGCCAGCGGGACAAGCAGCAGCCCATCGTGCCCCCACAGGTGAAAGTCGGTGAGGTAGCGAAAGTAGCCGCGCCCCGTCCACCAGTGGCCCTTCCCGGCGACGAGGAGCGCGTCGAGTCCTGCGGAGGCCATGGCCGCGCGCAGGCGGCTGTAGCGCTGATCGCGCTCGTGGAGTGTGGCTGTGGTCAACATAAGTATCTGGCTCGCATGCTTATGACGAGGTTCATACGTGCTGTACACTTCGACGCGCTGGCCCTCACCCCCCGGCCCCCGCTCCCGCGCGCGGGAGCGGGGTAATCCGCGCCAGCGGCGGGGGTGAGGGACCGCTGCAGCCCAATGCGCTATCGGCTATCGGCTATCAGACGAGCCGCTTCCCAGCGACATACGTCCGGCGCACCAGGCCCAGGGCGTTGAGATCTTCCAGGGGGTTGCCGCCCACCACCACCACATCGGCGAGCTTGCCTGGCTCCAGCGTGCCGAGCCGGTCGCTCAGGCTGCTGATCTGTGCCGCCACGCTTGTGGCGCTGCGAATCGCGCCGTAGTTGTCGGGCACAACGCCGAGCTTGACCATGAATGCCATCTCGGGGGCGATCACGCCGTGGCCCACGGCGGGGCTGCCCGCGTCGGTGCCGAAGCCGATCACCACGCCGGCCTTCGCCGCCTTGACAATGCCCTCGTAGCGCGCCGGGTTGGCGACGGCCTTCTGGCGCTCCAGCAGCTTCCAGTCGGGGATGTTGAACTTCTTCGCAACCTCCGGCTGGCTCTGCATCACAATTGGGGCGAAGGTCGTAACAATCGGGATCTTCCTCGCAAGCAGCAGCTCGATCGTCGCATCAGTCATGCTGCCGCCGTGCTCCACGCAGTCCACGCCAAAGCGGGCCACGCGCTCGATACACTCGTTGTAGGTGGCGTGGGCCGTGATCGGCAGGCCGTTGCGGTGGCACTCGTCGATCACAGCCTCCAGCTCGGCGTCGGTGAACTCCAGCATGTCGTGGCAGGCCATAATCTTGATCAGGTCGGCCCCGCCGCGCACCTGGTCGCGCACAGCGCGGCGCATCTCGTCGGCGCCGCTGGCCTCGCGGCAGGCCCAGTAGGTGTGGCCGCCCGTCTGCACGATCGACTCGCCGCAGGCCAGCACGCGCGGGCCGGGGAAGATGCCCTGCTCGACCGCCTGCTTGGCGAAGAGGTTTGTCTTGTGCAAGCCCAGGTCGCGCACGGTGGTTACGCCTGCGCGCAGGCTGATCAGCATGTTGCCGGCGCACTTGTAGGCCGAGATCTCGGGCGGGTCGTTGAGCGACTGCTGCGCTAGATCGTGGACGCCGTCCCAGGCCAGGTGGGCGTGGCTGTTGAACAGGCCGGGCATGATCGTCCCGCCGGTCTCGACGAGCTCGGCGCCCCGCTCGCCAAGATCGGCGGCGCTGCCCACGGCCTTGATCTTATCGCCCTCGATCTCCACAAAGCCATGCTCGATCACCTCGTTGGCGCGGCAGGTGAGCACGCGCCCCTTCAGGATGGTGTGGCCCGTGGGGGCCTCGTACATCGGGCCGATCAGCTTCTGGAAGCGCCAGGCAGGCTGCTCAGGCATTGGTTCACTCCTTCCTTCAATCGCATCTGTCGGAATCAGGCGTGCAGCCCAAGCTCCCTGAGCGC
>JAYUYB010000391.1:0-1542 GCA_043752655.1 Chloroflexota bacterium | reverse complement strand
CGCCCGAGATCAACGCCATCTCTACGCTCATGCTGATCTTCTCGATCGGCCTGGTGGTGCTCTCGCAGGCGGTGCAGCGGCGTAATTGACGCGGAGACAGGGAGACAGGGAGACAAAGAGACTGGGCGAGGGCTTGGTTCCACCGATAGGCACTCCTTGTCTCCTTGTCTCCGCGTCAATATGGAATGGTTGTCTAGACAGGAAGGAACGCAGATGCTGAGACGGAGCCTTTGGATCGTAATTCTGGCGTTGTTGCTCGCGGCGTGCGGCGGCGGAAATCAGGCTAGCAGCGGCAACGCGGGCGGCGAGCAGAGTGCAGGCACCCCCGGCGGCACGACCGCCACGGCGAGCGGCGCAGTGGATACGAGCAAGCTCAGCGCCGAGCTTTATTTCTACAACTGGTCCGAATACGTCGACCCAGCGCTGCTAGAGGCGTTCGAGGCCGAGTACGGCGTGAAAGTGATCCTGGACACTTACGACTCCAACGAGGATATGATCGCCAAGGTGCGGGCCGGCAACTCCGGCTACGATCTGGTGATCCCAAGCGACTATGCCGTGACGACGCTCGCCCAGGATGGGCTGGTCGCACCGCTCGACAAGGCGCTGCTGCCGAATATAACGCACCTGGACCCGGCGCTACTAGACCAGTACTTCGACAAGGGCAACACCTACTCGATGCCCTACATGTACGGCATCTCCGGCATCGCCTACAACGCCAAAGATTTCCCCAACGGCATCGACAGCTGGGCGGCCCTCCTTGACCCGACGCAGATCGAGCCGTTCACGGGGCGCTTCAGTATGCTGGATGACGAGCGCGAGACGCCCGCCGCTGCGCTGAAGTGGCTTGGCAGCTCGCTGAACGAGGAGGACCCGGCGGTGCTCCAGCAGGCCCAAGATATCTTGATCGCCCAGAAGCCCTTCCTGGCGGCCTACAACAGCTCCGACGTGAACCGCAAGCTAGCATCCGGCGAGTATGTGCTGGCCCACGCCTGGAGCGGCATGGCCATGCAGGCCCGCAATGGCCTGGGCGAGGATTTCAGCGGCAACCCCGACATCAGGTTCGTGATCCCCAAAGAGGGCGGCATGATCTGGATGGATAATATCTCCATCCTGAAGGACTCGCCGAACATCTACACCGCCCATGTCTTTATCGATTTCCTGATGCGGCCAGAGAACGCCGCGCAGAATACCGAGTATATCGGCTACCTCACGCCCAACAAAGACGCCGTGCCCCTGCTCTCGCAGGAGGTGAAGGATCTCTACGCGGAGGGCTTCGCCCCCGACGAGACGGTACGCAAGCGCCTGGAGTGGGCCCAGCGCGTGCAGGGCAGCACTGCGTTTACCGACCTCTGGACGGCGGTGAAGGGGGAGTAGCCAATAGCCAATAGCCGATAGCTGATAGCCGGGAGGCGGTTGCCAAGACCGCCGACCGGCTCTATTTATTCGCTCCTGATCGTCGGGCGTGCCGCTTCATCACATGGGCTGGCCCAGAGTTTAGCAAGATTTTGGTGTAAAAAGCTGCTAAATGACGCTTGCGCTCTA
>JAYUYB010000390.1:0-4204 GCA_043752655.1 Chloroflexota bacterium | reverse complement strand
GCGTGATCCAGAGATCGACCCAATCGCGTTCCGAGCTGCGCAGGGTCGACATATCAAAGCGGATCACCGTCTCGCCCTTCGAGAAGTCCGCCATGTGGTTTGGCGTCAGGTAAATCGCGCCGTAGTCGGCACCATTTATCGCGGTCATCACGTGGTTCCGGCAGATAAAGACGGCGCCCGCGTACCTATCCACGGTATGAGTAGTAGGTGGCGCGCCACAGTCGGGGCCGTGGTGCGCCTGCATCGGATCAAGCGTGCGCAAGCTGTTCCGGCCACGCGAATGTACGCTGACATCCCAGTTACTGGGCTGCCATGGCTCAGGGCTGCTTGGCGTACCGTCGAAGGTCGCCTCAAAAATATCTAAGCGTGGTGTGGGAGCCGGAACGACTGTTGGCGTCGGCACGAACGATTGGGTGGTGCGAAACGAGGGGTTTGTGGGCGCAGGTGGTGCGGAACAGGCAATGAGCCCTAGCACGCAGCAAAGCAGCAAGCGATAATGCATACAGTAATCCATCTTAAATGACGCGGAACAGCGGATCAGCATTGCAGCGAGGATACCGAGGGGATGTGAAGAATCGATGAACGGCGGCAGAGTGTCACTCTGCCGCCGTGTGGCTCAACGCGCTTGGAAAGAGCCCCCTTGCCAAACGTTGTTAGGGCGCCCAGATCGAAATGTCGCGTGCGTGCCAACCCTTGTTGCCTCCGGCCTCACGCAGCAACACAGTCTGTGTGCCGGCGGGTATGGGCGTCCAAAACGAGCTAGCATGATCAAGGATCGTACGCTCCTGGGCCTGGCGTTGAGCTTGCTGCCAGGTGGCGCCATTGTTAAAACTCACCTCGATCTGATTACCACGCGCTGCGAAGCGCAGGTGAGCGCTATTCGGTGCCGAGCGCGGAAACTGCACCAGCACCGGGTTCTCACCAGTAGCAACATCTATATCGCCGTTGATGACGGTAAAGGGGCGGGCTGGCATGATGCTCACGTTATCCCAGTGCCAAGTATTTGGCGTGCAGCCGCCACACTTGCTAGGATTGTAGGAGTGATGGCCAAACTGGACTACGCCCTGATCCCAGCCGAGATCAGGGAAAGTGGTGTCCACCCACCAGAAGTTGTACTTCGGCAGGCCAAACTTAATGCTCGTACGGGATAGCCGCAGCTCGAAGGTGTCGCGGCGCGCCGCGTCGGGCGTCAGCACATTTTCGTAGCCGCGCCAGTCGCCCGTCGTAGGCAGCTTCTCGGAGGTGAAGTCGCGCACGATCGCGGCGGAAAAGGCAGTGAGGTTGTTTGTGGGGCCGGTCAGATACATCCGTACATGGACGGCGCGGCGCGGCTCGCCCTGAAGATCAGGCAACCACTCTTCGAGCGGGAACTGTAGGTTTTCCTCGTAAGGGGTGATCCAGAGGTCGACCCAGTCGCGGTCAGAGGTGCGCAGGGTCGACATATCGAAGCTGATTACCGTCTCACCCTTGGAAAAGTTGGCCAGCGCGTTGGGTGTAAGATAGATCGCGCCGTACGCAGCGCCATTAATCGCCGTCATCAGGTGGTTGCGGCAGATAAAGACGGCGCCTGCGTAGCTGTCGACGGTATGGGTGGCTGTCGGTGCGCCACACTCGGAGCTGTGGTGCGCCGCCATTGGATCCAGCGTACTCTCGGGGCCACGGTCACGCGAGTGGACGGTCACATCCCAGTTACTGGGCTGCCAGGGCTCAGGGCTGTCCGGCGCGCTTTCGAAGGGCTCTGCGAAGGATGTAGGCACTGCGGCAAGCAGCGGCAGATAGACAGAGTTCGTGCTAGCGAGCTGTGGAGCATCATTGCTCGAGGCTGTCGGCGGGCCTTGTTGCGCCAGTGAGGCTGGTATGCTGCTACGACCAAACTGGAGTGCGAACAGGGCCACGAAGACGATAGCGGCAAGCTGGTGGCCGCGTTTCCCGAGCTGATTCATAACGGTTAGCTTCCCCCTTCAGCTGAATTATTAACCCTGTTTTAACTAAAAGCGCCCTCCATGTAGGTACCATAGCCAGGCCATCTGCTACCATAGCCCGGTGGTCCTGTTATAAATATCGTACGGGCACAGCTCAGGGAGGGTCTGACCCTCCCTGGCTGATCGACGTTGATCGAAGGACGAGCTTTAGCGCCTGGCAAGCGGCAGATAGATCACAACCGACTCCAGGAAGACCGCCGTCGGCCTATCTTCACTGCTCTCGCGGGGGTCACCGTTCCCATTCGGGTCGGGGTCGAGGCCAGGGCCAGAGTTATCAGTAACCTCGATTGTTGCTGCCGAGGCGCTGGCCGCGGCCGTATTGAAGAATGGACCCTTGCCCTGCTCGCTGGTGCCGGCGGTGAGGCGCACCTTGAAGCGCACGCGCCGATCCACTCGTGAGGGCAGGCTGTCGATGCCAGTGAGCAGGTTGATGTCACTTGTCCCGTTGAAGCCGGGGTTCACTGTCAGATTATCGCTCTGGATGCTGATCACCTGGAAGCTGCCGGCGTTGGCAAAGGTGGACGCGAGGTTGTCGCGGAGTTGCAGATTGGTGAGCGGGAGCGCGTCCGCGCTGAGGTTCCGCACCGTGAGGATGTACTCGATGTCGTAGGTGCTATTCTTATTATTAACCGGTATGCCGACCCATTTAGCCAGGCCCAAGCCGGAGATGCACTGCTTGAGCATGATCTGGGTCATGCCGAAGTCGTCACCTTCGACACTACTGGCGAGGTCGTAGATCTCAAGTAATGCGCTCGTCTGGCCGGGGGCAGTAGTGAACGAGAATTGGACCAGATTCCAGGCATCCGGCGTTGCGTTGATCATCACTGGGGGGCCAGCGGCAATGCCGTCCACGCGCAGCTCGATCAGGGGCGCAGGCTTATCGATGCTGGCTATGAGTAGGTTATCGAAGTAACCAAAGAAGTTAAAGGTTGTGTCTGGCGCCAGATTGCTAACAGTTTGCCGCCAGAGCACGCCCTTGAAGGGGCCAGGGTTGCCAAGCTTATCCTGGTTCGGATTGGAGTAGAAGTATGTCTGTGAAGCTCCTACCTCGCGTTGCGGGTCGCCGGGGAAGAGCCGCCCGACAATCTCGCCGTCGTAGTAAGCAATCGGCCCAGTCTGGATTGAGAAGCCGCCCACAGGGTCGTCTGGGTAGACTCCCGGCCCACGGGGGGGAAGGTCGCTCTCGAAGCCCATGCTCCCGAGGGCGAAGTCACTGTTGTAGATCAGGTTTGGTCCACCGACAACGGACCCATTGAGGCAGCCCTGCTGCCCACGCGGGGTGATCTGCGCCTGCGCCGTCTGGGTGGCGGCAACCGTCCCGAGCAGCGTGCAGAGCAGGATCGCCGCAATCCCAAGCCTCTTTCCTTTGCCCATGAGTGTTTCAGCTCCATCGCTTCCATGGCCAAGTTGCCGAGGGCGAACCTAGCGCTTCTGAATTAAACGCAACAAGGTAATCGAGAAGGGCTCGAATGTTTGCATGGTCGTTTTCTCGAAGCGACCTAAGGGCTGTGACGGTGCGTCAGTTAGCTTTGTTGCCGACCCTGCCATACCGTTCAGGCTCACCTCGAACGCATCAAGCCCATCGGCTGTCACGCTGTCAATAGTGCCTTCTAAGACTCCCTCTATGCCTTCGATGCGCAGGCTCGCTTCAATTGGCTGATCGGTCTTGTTGATTGCCAGAACAGTGATTGTACCGTCATCGGTACGCCCGGCGTAGACGCTCAGTTCGGTTGCTGCTGTGAAAGCCGACTCGACAGGCAGCAGCTCGCTGCCAAAGCGTTGCCAGAGCAGCATGCCGTAGTACTGAGGGCTATGCACGCCCGTCTTTACGTCGATCATGCCATAATCAGTGCCGTTCTCCGCGCTTCCATTGGCGAGATTCCAATGGTTAGCAATGCTCACACCCTGCTCGGCCAGCTGGCCGATCGTGTCGGCGGTGTAGAGGGCGTTGACAGCCCGGCGCATTAACTTGTTGTCGTCGAGATCCTGATTGGCAACAAGGTTGTACTCGGTGACTGCGATCGGCGCCCGGCGCCCGGCGCTGTAGCGCTCGTAGGCAGCGTCGACGGCAGTCCGCATGGCAGGCCAGATCAGCTGTGGTTGTTCAAGCACCTGCTCGGTCGTAGGCGTCTCGTTGCCAAATGGGTAGCGATGCACGACATAGAAGTCGAGCTGCTCGCCAGCCCCGGCGATCACCTCATTGCCCCACGCCGACCACTCGG
>JAYUYB010000389.1:0-10034 GCA_043752655.1 Chloroflexota bacterium | reverse complement strand
GTGCAGCGCCGCCTCGCGCTCCACACGAGCCTGGGTGTTCCACTCGTTGCTGCTCATCCAGAGCCCGAAGGCCCAGTCGGGCGGCGGGGCGGCGGGCCGCCCGGTGCGCGCCGTGAGCGCCCGCACACAGGCCGCCGGATCGCCGGCGAACAGGTCGATCGCTACCGGCCCGCCGCCGGCGGGGGCCTGGGCGACACAGCGCCAGCGATCCTCGACGCTGCGGCCAAGGTCGTAGGCCACGTGGCCGCTGCCCTCGACCAGCATGGCGTAGCCGCGCGAGGAGATCACGAAGGGCACGGGCAGATACGTGCGGTTGCCGTGGTTCTTGTACTGCTCGTAGACCGCCACGTCCGGGGCGCGGCCGCGCTGATCCAGGGCGTCGAAGCGCTCGCCGAACCCCACCAGCGCCTCGTGCTCGCCGAGGTCGGCGCTCAGTTCCACGCTGGCGAGCGCGCCGTCGGCCTCCTCAACCCAGCGCAGGCGCAGACCCGTGCTGGCCCCACTGGCCTGGTAGATCAGCCGCCCGCTCGCCGCCGTAACGCTCAGGCTCGCCGCGCCGTCGCCCACGCGCAGCGTGCGATCATCCGCCGCCTGCCCGTTGTCTCCCGGTCTCCCGGTCTCCCGGTCTCCCAGCTCCAGCTGAAGCCCCTCGGGCAGGCGGCGCAGGGCCAGCGGCGGGCCTGCCTGCCCATCGGCGGCCAGGGTGGCGAGCCGCAGGCCGTCGGGCGTCTCGTCCACGGCGCTGATCGCGGCAAGCGCGCGCCTGCGCCGGGTGGCGAACTGGTAGCGCGGCGACTCGACCGGGCCAGCGACGCCCTCGGCGCGCATCCAGTACTCCACGCGGTCGCCGGCCTCGAGCACGCCCAGTTCAACCAGCCAGCGGTCGTGATCCTGGCCCACCGCCAGCGGCCTGCCGTGGACCGGCGTCTGCGGGCGGCCGTTGCGCGCCCAGAACAGCCGCACCGCGTGGGCCGCGCCGCCCGGCGTGGTCAGAAAGCCCACGCTCACCATATCGCCACCTACCGGGTCGCGCGGCGTGCGCTCCTCAGGCCCGGCCTGATATGGGTGGTCGGTGCCGTGGGGGGCGTGGACAATGGTGGGACGCTCGCTCATAAACGGCTCTCCTCGCTGACGGACAGGGTCAGGGCGTCGCTCAGAATCAGGTACATGGCGTGCGACCAGAGCAACGGCGTGGCCACCGCGCCCCAACGCTCGACCCAGGGCTGGTAGTGTGCGGGGCTCAGGCAGTCGGTGCAGACCTGCTCGGGCAGGTGTCCTTCGGCGCTGGCCTGGGCTGCTATCCAATCCAAGAGCGGCTGGGCGCGGGCTGGCTCGCCGAGCTCGGCGTAGTACCAGCCCAGCCAGGCGGCCAGCAGCAGCCACTCGCCGCCGCCATAGTAGGTATCCTCGCGGTAGCGGCGCACCCCGCCGGCACGCAGGTCTCGCTCGATCTGGGCTACCGTGGCGCGCATGATCGGGTGGTCGGGGGCGAAGAGACTGTAGGGAATGGCCGCGCCGAGCAGGCTGGCGTCGACAAGCTTGCTGCCGACGAACTTGGCCAGGCGATCCTCCACCAGGCCGCACTCGCGCACGAAGACGCGGATCGCTGCGGGCGTACTGTCGGCCAGCGCCGGGTCGTAGGCGCCAATGGCCTGGAGCCCGCCGTAGAGCGCGGCGAGGGTTGCCGGGTGGACGTTGTCGCCAAACTCCTCCCAGCAGTCGAAGCAGGGCTCTTGCCAGGCAGCGCGCAGGTAGGCCACCAGGCGCACCACGCCGGGGCGCAGCTCGGCGTACAGCTCGGCGTCGCCGCTGCGCTGGAGGTGATCGACGAGCGCCCAGAGCCAGGTGCCGTAGCCATCGAGCTGAAAGTTCGTCCAGTCGGCGTCGCTCTCGGCCCCATCGACCGTAAAGCGGGTGTGCATCTGCTCGTGCAGGGCCACGGGCGCGCCGGCCAGGTGGCGCGCGGTAAGCGCGGCCAGCTTCGCGTCGTGGCGGAGCAGCACCGCGCCTACCCAGCGGTGGAAGGCAGCGGCGCTGGCGGGCTGGCCGACGCGGTCCATGGCGTGGGCAATAAAGCTGCCGTCGCGCAGCCACGAGTAGGCGTAGGTGCTGAAGGTGGGCGAGGCGACATAGGCCCCGCTGGGGTGCTGGTGCGCCAGGATGGTGGCGACGCTGTGCTGGAAAAGGTTCATGTGAGTACTGAGTGCTGAGTGCGCTGCGCGCAAGTGCTGAGGACTGAGTGCTGAGGGCAAAGTGCTGAGGGCTGAGGAGCGGCTGGCACGTGGGGCTGCCGCCAGGACTCAGCACTCAGCACTCAGCACGCAGTACTTACTTGATCAGAGCCTCGATCTCGGTCTTCGCCTGGTCGAGGGCCGCCTGGGGCGTGAGCGTGCCCAGCTTGGCCGCCTCCAGCAGCTTGTTCACCGCGTCCTGCATCTGCGACTGCTGCTCGATCACCGGCGGCGTCACCAGGGTGTCGAGGGCCTCGAAGACCACCGCGCGTGAGGCCGGAGGGTTCTGCGCCAGCCAGGCGTTGAAGAGCGCCTGGTCGTTCAGGGCCGGCAGCTCCCAGCTCGCGTCCACCCGGATCTGCGCCGCCGTCGGGCTAGAGGTGAAGAACTGCGCCCACTTCCAGGCCGCTTCCTGCTGCTTGCTGGTGGCCGAGACGGCGACGGCGTTGGCGAAGAAGTGGTGGGCCTTCTGCGTGTTGCCCGGCTCCAGGGCGATGTCCCACTTAAACGGCGCATCCTTGAACCCGCTGAACATCCAGATCCCCGTGCGCAGCATGGCGATCTTGCCCTGCTTGAACAGGTCGCCGTCGCTCACCCCGGCCATATCGGCGTCGCTTGGGGCCACCTTGTATTTGTTGATCTTGTCGACCATCCAGCTCAGCGACTCGACGCAGCCTGGCTCGTTGATCGTCACGGCGCTGGAGTCGGCGCTCAGCACGCTGCAGCCGCTCTGGGCGGCGGTTTTGTAGAACTCCCAAAACTGCACGGGGCTAAACTCGCCCCACACCCCGGCGGCCGGGTCGGTCAGCTTCTGGGCGGCCTCCAGCTCGTCCTCCCAGGTCCAGTCGGCGGTGGGGTAGGCCACGCCCTTGGCGTCGAAGAGATCTTTGTTGTAGAACAGCACGACGTTCGAGAAGCTCTGGGGCAGGCCATACTGCTTGCCGCCCTGGCTGAAGGCCTGATAGGCGCGCGGGTAGAAGCGCTCGGCCAGGCCCGGCTCGGCTGCGGCCATAGGCGTGAGGTCGGCCAGCACGCCCTTGCTGGCGTAGCTGACAAAGTTCTCGTAGTTGAGCTCGAAGACATCCGGGGCGGTGCCGCCGGCGATCAGGGTCTGGAGCTTGGTGAAGTACTGGTCGAAGGGCGCGGTCTCCACCTTCACCGAGATGGTGGGGTTGGCCTCCTCGAAGGCGGCGATCATCGTGTCGAGCGAGTCGAGGTGGTCGGGCGCGGCCGAGAAGGTGAAGTAGCTGATCTCGACTGGCTCGACAGCCGGGGCGACCGGGACGGCGGTGGGCGCGGCGGCGACCGGGGCGGCGGTGGGGGCGGCGGCGGCCGGGGCGGCAGTCGGATCGGCGGCGGTCGGGGCCTGGGGCGCGCCACAGGCGGCCAGCAGCAGGGCGAACAGCGTAGCGAGCAGGACGAGCGGGCGAGGCGAGCGGGTAGACATGGCAATCTCCTGTGGTGCGGCCAACGTTGGTCGGTGTGGCGCATCCGAGCGCCGGGGAATCTATTGCCTCGGGGCGGCGCGTGGCCGTCCCGGAAACGCCATCATTTAAGGCCGCTGAGGGCAACGCCACGCACAAACGCGCGCTGTGCGGCCAGGTAGACCAGCATAATCGGCAGGACGGTGATCACGGCGCCGGCCATCACCGTGCCCCACTCGGTTGTGTAGCGCCCGTGGAGCAGGGCGAGGCCCACTGGCAGCGTCATCAGTCGCTCGTCACGCGTGATGAACAGCGGCCAGAGGAAGTTATTCCAGCTGCTCATCGTGGCCAGCACGGCCAGGGTCGCCAGGGCCGGGCCCACCATAGGCAGCGCGACGTGGCGGAAGAGCGTCCAGTGGGTGCCGCCGTCGATCACGGCGGCCTCCTCGTACTCGCGCGGCACGCCGAGCATGGCCTGGCGCAGCAGAAACGTACCGAATGCGCTGATCAGGCCGGGCGCGATCAGGCCCTGGTAGGTGTCCACCCAGCCGAGGCGCTGCATCAGAATGAAGAGCGGCGTGATCGTCACCTGCTGCGGCACCATCAGCGTGGCCAGGTAGAGCAGGAAGATCGTGTCGCGCCCGCGCCAGTGCATGCGTGCGAAGGCGTAAGCCGCCAGCGCGCTGGTAACGAGCTGCCCGGCCACACAGGCCAGGGTCACGAGCAGGCTGTTGCCGAAGATGCGCAGCAGCGGCACGGCGGAGGCCACCGCCACGTAGCTCTCCAGGCTTAGCTGGCGCGGCAGGATCTGCGGCGGGATCGTCAGCACCGCGCCGGGCGGCTTCAGCGAGGTGGTCAGCATCCACAGGAAGGGCAGCAGCATCGTGGCCCCGCTCAGGATGAGCGCCGCGTAGCGCAGCGCGGTGAGCGGGCTGGTGCGACGGCGGCGCACGAGCGGTCGCGTGATGGGGAGCGGCTGGCTCACACTACGCATCGCTGGCCTCCTGGCGCTGTAGGCGCAGCTGCACAAGTGTGACCGCGAAGACCAGGGCGAAGATCGCCCAGGAGAGCGTGGCGGCGTAGCCCATCTCGCCGTAGCTGAAGGCGTGGCGCACCACCCGCTCCACCAGCACGCTAGTGGCGCCGGCCGGGCCGCCCTCGGTCATCACCCAGACCTGATCAAAGACCTGGAAGCTGTTGATCAGCGAGATGATCGTGACGAAGAAAGTGGTCGGGGCGAGCAGCGGCAGCGTGATCGCGCGCAGCTGCATCCAGCGCCCGGCCCCATCCAGGCTGGCCGCCTCGTAGTACTCCTGCGGCACGGCCTGGAGCCCGGCCAGGAACAGCACGACCACGAAGCCAAGATCCTTCCAGACGCTGGTGAGCACGATGGCCGGCATGGCCCACTGCGGGTCGAAGAGCCAGCCGGGCTGGGGCAGGCCGAGCAGGCCGAGCAGATAATTGATCAGGCCGTAGCGCGGGTTGAACAGCCAGCTCCAGAGCAGGGCCACGGCCACCCACGAGGAGACTACCGGCAGGAAGAAGGCGCTGCGGATCAGGCCGATACCGCGTAGCGGCGCGTTGAGCGCCAGGGCCACGCCCAAGCCGAGCAGCAGCACCAGCGGCAGGTAGCCAGCGATAAAGCTGAGCGTGTGGCCGAGCGCGGCCCAGAACTCGTTGTCGCCCAGCAGCCGGCTGTAGTTCGCCAGGCCAATAAACTCCGGCGGCGTCAGCAGATCCCACTGGAACAGGGTCAGCACGAGCGAGGCCAGGATCGGCAGAACCGTGAAGAGCAACAGGCCGCCCAGCCCTGGGAGCAGAAAGAGCGCCAGCCAGCCCAGCTGAGATGGTCGCCGCGCACGCAGCATAGCAGAGTCTCCGCGTTGAGTGAGAGCGACTTCGGTCACTGAAGGAAGGAAGTTACGAGCGAAAAAAAAGCCTCACCCAAGCGAGCGAATCGTCAGCGAGGGCCGCTCCTCGTCGCCACGGCGCAGCGCGGGCTGAAACAGCTCGCCGAGCAGCAGGCTGGCCGCGCCGCGGGCCCAGGCCTCATCGCCCCAGGGCTCGCTCACCACGCGCAGATCATCGGCCAGGCCATCGAAGCAGTGCTCGCGCAGGGTCTGATGGAACGGCTCGCCGACCAGGCCCCCGGCGCGCAGGCCCTCGCCGCTGATGATCACCAGGGCCGGGTTGAGCACATTCACCAGATTGGCGACCGCCAGGCCGAGCGTGCGCCCGGCGGCGGCGAAGATGCCCTGGAGCAGCGCATCGCCGCCGAGGGCGATCCGGATCGCCTCCTGGATGGTGACAGGGGAGCCAAGGGCCGCCGTGGCCCGCTGCGTGATCGCCGGGTCGCTGATCAGCGCCTCCAGGCAGCCACGCTTGCCGCAGGCGCAGAGCGGGCCGTCGGGCGCCACCGTGGTGTGGCCGAACTCGCCAGCGCCGCCACGGCTGCCGCGGTAGAGCCGGCCATCAAGCACCATGCCCAGGCCCACGCCGCGCCCAAGGCTTACCACCAGAAAGTCGGCGGTGCCGCGCCCGCTGCCAAACCACTGCTCGGCGGCGGTCAGGGCGTTCACATCATTGTCGACCACCACGGGCATGTCGAGCTGCCGCTCCAGTAGCTGGCCGAAGGGCAGATCGTGCCAGCCGAAGTAGGTGGCGTGGCGCACGAGGTTGCGGTCGCGGTCGATCACGCCTGCCATGCCCACGCCCACGCCGAAGACCGGGCGGCCCCCAGCGGACGGCACCAGGCTGCGCACCACATCGCGCATGGTTGCCGCAATCTGCTCCGGCGTGTGGCCGATGAGCGGAGCTCCGTGCCGGGCAACAATCGTGGCGTCGAGGTCGGTCAGCACCGCCGTAAGCGCCTCCTCGGTCAGCTTCACGCCGACCGCGTAGCCGGCCTGCGGATTCAGCGCCAGCAGCACCGGGCGCCGCCCGCCCGTCGAGACGCCCGTCGACTGCTCGTAGAGCAAGCCGGACTCGATCAGCTCCGCCGTAATGTCGGAGATCGTCGGCAGGCTTACGCTTGTCTGCTGCGCGATGTCGGTGCGCGAGAGTGCGCCGTGGCTGCGGATCGCGTTGAGCACGATCGACTGGTTGATCTCGCGGATGAGTTGCTTGCTGCCGACGCGGATAGGGAGCATAGGTATGGCCACTAAATTAAGTCACCGAAGGAATTAGGCGGAGTATAGCATAATGCTGGGCGCTGTCAACCCTGAACCCTGGCGCTGGTGCAGCGTAGCGTTTCGGGGCGCTTCAGCCGCCAGGCACCAGGAGCGCCACGGCAGACGGCGGGTGCGGCGTATTGTTTCGGGCTGCCCGATGGCCGGCGGCTGAAGCCGCGCCGGCCGGGCCTGCGGCCGCGCATCCTCCGACGCGGACGCAGCACGGCGTCGGCGCAGGCCGACGCGCGGCGCGCAGCGCCCCGGTGGCGCGACTTCAGTCGCCCACCGCCCCGCCTGGCCCGAAACGCTACGCCGCACCCGCAGACGGCGACCCGCAACGCTACGCCGCAAATTGATGCTATACTCCCAAGCTCACTGGTCGCGGCTCTGCGGCTCTCGCACAGCCAGTGAAAGGAGCGTAGCCCAATGGTACGATCGTCGATCCCGGCGTTGCACGATGATACCTTTGCCCATATTACCGACCTGATCGCGCGCGGCGAGCCGCTTGCGGCGACGCTCGACCTGATCATGCAGCGCACCTGCGATCTACTAGAGTTGCAGCAGGCCGCCCTGTTTCTTGCCGAGGGCCCCGGGCCCGGCCTGCGGCTTGTGGCCGCCAGCAGCGCGCTCCCCGAGACGCCCGTGCTCCGCCCAGCAGGCGTGGGCGTGGAAGGCTGGGTGATGCGCCGCGGCCGTCCGCTTGCGGTCGTCAATCCTGCAGCAGACCCGCGCTTCGTGCCCCTTTCGCACTGGAGCGATAGCCTGTCGCCCGAGGCCATTCGCGCGGTCGCCGCGATGCCGATCCGCAGCCGGTCACGGCTGGTGGGGGTGCTGTCGGTGATTACTGGCCCGGAAGAGGGCCAGCAGGGGCTGTCGCAGCACCCGCTGGGCAACGCCTCCATCGTCGAACTGCTGCCATTCCTGGCGGTCTTGTCCGATCTCGTCGGGTTAGCCCTGGAGAACAGCGACATTCTGCACCTCCAGGAGCGTCGCACCCAGCTGATCCAGCTGCTCCACACCATTGCGGCCATCCCGGTGAGCGAGGCGACGGAGAGCCTAGCGCACACGATCACCGATCAGCTCTCCACGATTTTGAAGGCAGAGGTTGCCAGCATCTTGCTGCACAGCCCCGCCACCGACGAGCTGATCGCCCTTGGCAGCAGCGATACGGTCCTTGGGCGGCTGCAGCGGGAAAAGGGCTTCGACCACATTCCTCTGGCTACGAGCGGCCCGCTGCTCCAGGTGTTCCAGTATGGCACCCCGCTGCGCATCGACAATGCGGATAAGCTCGCCACCCTGCCCTTTGTGCAGGCCGTTGAGATCCAATCGCTGCTGATCGTGCCACTGCGCATCGAGCAGATCTCCCAGGGTCTTGTTGTGCTCGCCGCGACCCGCCCGAACGCCTTCTCCGACGACGACGTCAGTTTTCTTACATTTATCAGTGTGCGCTTGGGCTACGCGCTGCACCACGACACGCTTACCGACGAGCTTGCGGCGGCCGAGCAGGATCGCATCAAGCAGGATGAGCGTGAGAGCTTCATCTCGGTTGTCGCCCACGACCTCAAGAATGCGCTGACATCGATCTCCGGCAGCAGCCAGCTGGCCCTGCGCAGAGCGGCGCGCGGCGATGCGACCTACATCCAGAAGGCGCTGCCGGTGGTGGTGGCTAAAGCCGCCCAGGCCCTCCAGCTGGTGAACGATATGGTGGATGTCAATAATGTCGATGCGGGCCAGTTTCGCCTGTTCATCGCGCCGGTCGATCTCGTCACGCTGCTTCAGGAGGAGGTGGAGGGGGCGCAGGGGCTGAGCGAGCGGCACACGCTGCTGCTAGAGACGACGCTGGAGACGATTGAGGTCGCCGCCGATCAGCAGCGCCTCCGGCAGGTGCTTGCGAATCTGCTCGCCAATGCTATCCGCTATGCACCAGATGGTGGCATGATCACGGTGGAGCTGCGCAGCACAGTGGCGCAGGCAGCGCAGGTGGGCGCGGCAGACGCCGCCGAGCTTCCGCAGGAGGTGCAGATCACGGTGGCCGATCAGGGCACGGGCATCGCCGCCAAGGATCTGCCCCACATCTTTGAGCGCTTCTATCGCGGGCAAGGCGTGTATGTCGCCAGCGGCTCGGGTCTGGGGCTCTACATCGCGGCGGAGATCATCGCCCAGCACGGCGGCAGGCTCTGGGCGGAGTCGCCGCCGGGCGCCGGCGCGCGCTTCCATATCACCCTCCCAGTAAGCCGACGAGTGGCGGCGAGTGGCTCGCTCTAAGGACGGCCTTGCACTGGCGTCTGTGAGCCCAGGCCAGAACGCTGCGGCGACACCTATGGCACCCGCAGCCGCGGGAAAAAGCGGCCAGTACGCCGCATGTAGCTGCGGTATTCCTCGCCGAAAGCGTCGATCAGCCGCGCCTCCTCCTGCGGTGTGCGCCAGAGCAGCACCGCGAGCGGGATGAGCATGCCAACGCCCAGCGTCCAGAGCGCGGTAAGCAGTGTTAGCGCGATGAACAGCAGCAGGCCGGCGCTGTAAATCGGGTGGCGCACCCAATGGTAGGGGCCATGGGTGATCAGCTGATGCCCCTCGCGGGTTGCGTGGCTGGGCGAGATGTTTGTGCCGATGCTGGCGAGTACCCACGTGGCGAGGGGGATCGCCGCTGTAGCACCGGCTATGCCGAGCCAGCGCACCCACGTTGGTAGGTCGACCCGCGCCCAGGCCACCCAGGCTGGGTTGATCAGGTAGCCGAACAGCGGCAGCAGCACCACGATGCTCAGCAGCCGCAGCACCACGACCAGCCGCAGCCCGCGCTCGCCGCGCAGCGCTCCGCCCGCCTGATCGGCCCGCCGACGAAACGCAGCGCTGATTCCCAGCGTCAAGCTGAGGAACGCCAGGGTCAGTCCACGGTACAGAAGCTCATCGTACATTACGGTACTCCTTAATTAAAGTTTAGCTATGCCTAAAATAGCATCTCGCCAGGGCCATGTCAAGCGTCTATTGACTGAGCTAGGGCTACGTCATGGTCGGGGCTGTTGCCAGAACCAGGCGGTTGAAACCGCGTCGGCCGGGCCTGCGGCCGCGCGTCGGCGCAGGCCGACGCGTTCGGACCCGCCCGCGCAGGTGGGCGTCGGGCGCACCGCGCCCCCACGGCGCGCGTTCACGCGCCCGCCTCCCGACAATGACTATCCGTATAACTGGTCGCCCTGGCTTTACAATAGGGC
>JAYUYB010000388.1:0-4218 GCA_043752655.1 Chloroflexota bacterium | reverse complement strand
GCATGCCCATGCCCATGCCCATGCCGCCACCCATCCGACCACCAGGCCCACGAGGACGCTCTCTAAAGCTCATGCTACTCCTACAATTACAATTAGACGGGGCGCTTGCCCAGCTTCAGCACACACTTCCCGCAAGTATACCACACCTGCGGGCACACCCGTGCTACAGCGTCGGGCGCCGGGTATGCCAGCTTGTGGTGCGCTGGTAGGCATCGCCCACGCGCAGCAGCGTCGCCTCGGCGAAGGGCTTGCCGATCAGCTGGAGGCCCACGGGCAGGCCCTCGCTGAAGCCGCATGGCACCACCAGGCCCGGCACGCCCGCCAGGTTGATCGGCAGGGTGCAGACATCGCTGAGATACATGGCGAGCGGGTCGTCGAGGCGCTGGCCGATCTTAAACGCCACCGTGGGCGAGGTGGGCGCGGCCAGCAGATCAACTTGCGCGAAGACCGCATCGAAGTCGCGTTTGATCAGCGTGCGCACTTGCTGGGCACGCTTGTAGTAGGCGTCGTAGTAGCCTGCCGAGAGCACGTAGGTGCCGAGCATGATCCGTCGGCGCACCTCGGGGCCAAAGCGGCGCCCCCTGGTGAGGGCGATCTGATCCCACATGCTGTCGCCTGGCTCACGCGGGCCGTAGCGCACCCCGTCGTAGCGGGCCAGGTTCGCGCTCGCCTCGGCTGGCGCCACGATGTAATAGGTGGGTAGCGCGTACTTCGTATGGGGCAGCGACACCTCCACCAGCTCGGCGCCCTGCGCGGCCAGCACCGCGATCGCCTCACGGGTTGCCTGCTCCACGCCTGGCTCCATACCGTCGACGAAATACTCGCGCGGCACGCCCACCCGCAGGCCGCGCACATCGCCGCTCAGAGCCGCGCTATAATCAGGGACGGGCAGCGTTGTGGTAGTGCCGTCTCGCGGGTCGTGGCCGGCGATCACCTGGAGGATCAGCGCAAGGTCTGCCGCCGTCCAGGCAAAGGGGCCGATCTGATCAAGCGACGAGCCGTAGGCGATCAAACCGAAGCGGCTGACACGCCCGTACGTAGGCTTGAGCCCGCTAATGCCGCAGAGCGCGGCGGGCTGCCGGATCGAGCCGCCGGTGTCGCTGCCAAGGCTGCCGGGGGCCATGCTCGCCGCCACCACCGCCGCGCTGCCGCCGCTGCTGCCGCCCGGCACACGCGCGCGATCCCAGGGGTTGGCCGTGGTCTGGTATGCGCTCGTCTCGGTGCTGGAGCCCATGGCGAACTCGTCGCAGTTGAGCTTGCCGAGGCTGACCACGCCCGCCGCCTGAAGCCGCTCCACCACGGTGGCGCTGTACGGCGGCACAAAGTTCTCCAAAATAGCGGAGCCGCAGGTGGTACGGACGCCCTCGGTGCAGATCACGTCTTTGAGCGCCATTGGCACGCCGTGGAGCGGCCCCGAATCGCGGCGGCGGCTCGTGTCGGCCGCGCGGGCCTGCTCCAGCGCCTGCTCGGCGGTAAGCGTAAGAAAGGCGCGCACCGTCGGGTCGACGGCGGCGATACGCGTCAATAGCGCCTCGGTGAGCTCCAGCGAGCTCAGCTCGCCAGCCGCGAGGGCGGCGCTCGCCTCGGCGACAGTCATGGTGTAGCGCTCGGTCATCTCGCCAATCTCCCAGGAGGGCGGCGCCCGCCTCCGGGGCGCCTCTCACCCCATTATAGCCGAAACTTCTATGCAACGTCTCCTGCTCGCCCTCGCCCTGTTGGCCGCCCTGGTCGCCAGCACCCCGCCCGCCGCCGCCCAGAGCGGCCCGACACTGTTTCGCCCTGAGCTGGCCCCGCTCGCGCCGCCGCCCTTCGATCCGCTGCTCGTCGCCGAGCTAGAGCCGCACACGCTCGCCCAGTCGGTGGTGAGCTGCCAGCAGGTGCTGGCCGACACGACAGTCAGCCTGCTGAGCGGGAGCTCGCCCTGGAAGCAGCTGCGCGGCGAGCGGCTCTTCTCAACCAGCGAGTTTTTCTCGCCGCCGCAGTCGCTCTTCTTTGTGGAGAGCGGCCCTGGCGATAGCGACTCAACCGGCCAGAGCTTTACCGGCATTCCCAGCAACCTCGCCGAGCTCGCAGGCGCCCTGCGCTTCCGATACGCGGCTGGCTCCACCGGCCCCGGCGACCTGCTGCGGATTGAGATCTATAAGAAAGAGAATCTCAGCGCCGCTGGCCTGATCGCCCGGCGCGAGCTGGATGTCGCCACACTCGACAACGGCGCGTGGCAGCTTTTTGAGTGGGAGGTGCTGGATCAGCCCAGCCTTGCGCTGCTCCAGAGCCTTGGCGAAGCCGTGTTTGTGCTTACCACGGTGAACGCGAACAACAGCGCCACGCAGCAGCTCTGGGCCGACGACCTGACGGCGAGCCTGTGCGTCCCCGGCGGGAGCCTGAGCGGCGAGGTACGCCAGGGACTCGTGCCCGCGCCCGGCGCCCGCGTGCTGCTGGTGCGCAACGACAGCGCCGGCGCGCAGGTGATCGCCTCGGCCACCACCGACGACACGGGCACCTATCGCTTTGGCGCCGTCCCCGCGCTGCCAGCCGACGCGAGCTACCGCGTCTGGTTCATCAACAGCTCCGAGGGCGCCGCGCGCAACACCGATCAGCTCGGCTTCTGGGCCGGGCCAAGCGTAGCCAGCCTGGCTGCCGGCGCCGACGTGACGCTGCCCCCGCTCTACGTGGCCGACACGGCGCTTACGGCCCCAGAGCCCCACGCCGCCGTGCTCGCCAGCGACGCGCAGCCCGTGCGGCTCACCTGGGCAGGGCGCGGCATCGATGGCGAGCGCCAGCAGCTCTGCCTGTACGACCCGCAGCGCGCCGACGCGGCCACGGGACTGCCGGTGCAGCTCTGCGGCCCGCTGCTCGACGCCTTCCGCGCCACCCCGGCCTTCAGCCTCTCGCCCGCCAGCTTCGCCGCCGCGCCCGGCTTCGACTTCCGCTACGGGCGCAGCTACCGCTGGTATGTCGTCACCTACGACGGCGACCCGCAGACCAACCCCAACGTCGAGTACGGCTACAGCTTCTTCGAGCGCGCCATCACGCTGCTGCCCGCCCCAACGGCAACCCCGCCTGCGCCCACGCCCCAGCCCGGCGACCCCACGGCAGGCGTTGCGAGCGCCGACTGGACGCTGCTGGTGTATGTGGCCGCCGACAACGCGCTGGGCGACGCCACGCGCGTGCCGAACGCGGCGCGCCCCGGCACTCAGTTGGCGCGGCTCGCGGCCCTCGCTGCGGCTAACCCCCGCATCAACCTGGTGAGCTACGTGGACGGCTACGGCGACGGCGGCGCGCAGCTGTGCGCCTACCTGCCAGGCGCCGCGCCCGACTGTCGCCAGCGCGCGGAGCCCAACAGCGCCGACCCGCAGACCCTGGCGCGCTTTATCGCCCAGGGCCGCACGCGCTACCCGGCGACGCACAGCGCCCTGCTTGTGATCGCGCCGAGCCAGGCGGCGGGCGAGCTTGCGCTCGACGAGAGCAGCGTCGGCGAGCCTACGCTCAACCTTCAGGGTCTGGAGGCCGCCTACAGGGCGGCGGGCCTCGGCGGCGCCAGCCGCCTGGATCTGGTGATCTACCAGGCGCCCAACTTCGGCACGCTGGAGGCGCTGCGGAGCACGGCGCCCTACGCCCGCTTTATGGTGGCCGCGTCCGACCAGATCTGGCAGCTCAGCGCGCTGGAGCGGCTGGTTCCGCTGCTAGCAAGCGCTGGGCGAGGCGACCCAGCCGCCGCCGCGCGCGGCGCCGTGAGCGCCTACCAAGCTACGCTAGACGACTTTGGCGGCGGGCGCGCCCTGAGCATCGCCGCCTACGACCTTGCGCGCGTGCAGGTGCTGGCCCAGCGCGCCGACGAGCTGGCGAGCGCTGTGATCACGGAGCTGCTTACCAACGAGGCCACCATGCGCCCGCTGCTGCAAGCGGTGCGCCGGGCAACGTTTGTCTACGACAGCTCGGGGAACGGGCGCCACGACCAGCTGGCCACGCCCACAGGCGTGCTGCCCGCCGAGGAGGACGCGCTGGTGGAGCTTGGCGACCTGGCGGCGCGGCTGCGCAACGCGGTGGGCGTGCCAGCCACGGTACACGAGGCGGCGGCAGCGCTGCTCGCCCAGCTCGACACGGCGGCGGCGAGCCCAGTCATCGCCTCGACCCAGCGCTCTGGGCGCAGCTTGTCTGAGGCGCAGCTGGCGCTAGGGGGCGCGCGCGGGCTGGCGGCATTCTTCCCGAGCGGCGACC
>JAYUYB010000387.1:0-4219 GCA_043752655.1 Chloroflexota bacterium | reverse complement strand
AGGCGCACCTTATCGCCGTACTTCTCGCCGAACAGCGCGATCGCGCCCTGGTCGAGGGCGCTCTGGTAGTCGGTGGTCTCCCAGCTCACTGGGCCATCGGCGCGCACCCACGCGTTGATACGGCGCTCGATCTCGCGCAGCTGCGCTGGCTCCAGCGCCTTGTTATGCGTGAAGTCGAAGCGCAGGCGCTCCGGCGACACAAGCGATCCAGCCTGGGCGGCGTGCTCGCCCACCACATCGCGCAGGGCGCGCTGTAGCAGGTGCGTGGCCGTGTGGTTGCGCTCGATGTCGGCGCGGCGCTCCGCATCCACCTGGGCGCGCACTGTCTGCCCCAACTCCACGCTGCCGCTGGTGACGACGCCAGAGTGGACGATCAGGCCGGGCACGGGGCGCTGGGTGTCCTCGATCTGCACGCTGCCAGCCGTGTGGCTCAGCGTGCCCGTGTCGCCAACCTGGCCGCCGCCGTCGGCGTAGAAGGGCGTGCGATCCAGCACAAGCTGCACGCGCGTGCCAACAACAGCGGTGGAGACCTCGTCGCCGTTGGCGATCATCGCGAGGATGCGCGCGTCGGCGACAAGCTCGCTGTAGCCCAAAAACTCGGTGGCGGGCAGGCCGCTCTCGCCCCAGACCTCGGCCTCGGCGCCGCGCTTGAACTGGGTGGCGGCGCGGGAGCGCTCGCGCTGCTCGCCCATCGCAACGTCGTAGCCGGCCTGATCCACAGTGAGGCCCTGGTCGGTGGCGATGCGCTCGGTCAGGTCGAGCGGGAAGCCGTAGGTGTCCTTGAGCACAAAGGCGTCGTTGCCGGGGATGCTGGTGGCGCCGGCGCTGCGCACCTGGCTGATCACCGTGTTCAGGCGCGTAAGCCCGCCGTTGAGCGTGCGCAGGAACTGGCGCTCCTCGCCGTCGGTCGAGTCGAGGATAAACTGGCGGCGCGCCCGCAGCTCGGGGTAGGTGTCGCCCATCTCGCTGATTACCGCATCCACGACCCCAGCCATAAACGGGCGCTCCAGGCCGATCGCGCGGCCCTGGTAGATCGCGCGGCGCAGGATGCGGCGCAGCACGTAGGAGCGGCCAGTGTTGCCGGGCAGCACGCCGTCGGCGATCAGGAAGGCGGTAGTGCGGGCGTGATCGGCCACGGCGCGGTAGTTGGCGAAGTGCGCGCGGTAGTGCTCCTCGTCGCTGCCGAGCGCGGCCATCACGCTCTGGATGATCGGCACAAACAGGTCGATCTCGTAGTTCGAGCGCACGCCCTGGATCACCATCGCCATGCGCTCCAGGCCCATGCCGGTGTCCACCGAGGGGCGCGGCAGCGGCTGCATGGTGGCCCGCTCGAACTGCATGAAGACGTTGTTCCAGATCTCGACATACTCGGGGTCGTCGGAGTTTACGCCGGCGGGCGTCATCTTCGAGAGATCGTCGCCGGTGTACATCGTGATCTCGGAGCAGGGGCCACAGGGGCCGGTGTCACCCATCACCCAGAAGTTTTCTGCGCGCCCAAAGCGCAGGATGCGGCTGGGGTCGGCGCCGGCCTGCTCCCAGAGGCGGGCGGCCTCCTCGTCGGCGGGCACCTCGTCGTCGCCCTCGAACACCGTGAACCAGAGCCGCTCCACGGGCAGCTGGAACTCCTCGGTGAGCAGCTTCCAGCTCAGGCTGATCGCCTCGGCCTTAAAATAGTCGCCAAACGAGAAGTTGCCAAGCATCTCGAAGAACGTCTGGTGGCGCGGCGAGGGGCCAACCTCCTCCAGATCGTTGTGCTTGCCGCTTACGCGCAGGCACTTCTGGGCACTGGTGGCGCGGCTGTAGGGGCGCTGCTCCAGGCCGAGAAAGACGTCCTTAAACGGCACCATACCGGAGTTGACGAAGAGCAGGGTGGGGTCGTCGGCGACCACCAGCGACGTGCTGGGGACGACTGTATGGCCGTGGCGCTCGAAAAAGCGCAGGTAGCGCTCGCGGATCTGGGCTGCGGTTAGCTTCTGCATGGCCTTAACGGGGAAGCGCGGAGGGGCTACGCCCACCGCGAAAATCTTACGTCAATTGCACGTTCCAGGCGCCATTGTAGCCGATTGCGGCGCGCTGCGTCAACTCTTTTGCGCGGGCAGCACTACACAACCCGCACAAACTTGCGCCGCCCAACCTGCACCACGGCGCCTGAGCCGGGCGCCAGCACGCTGTCGTAGCCCTCCACCCGCTCGCCATCTACCTTCACGCCGCCGCCGTCGATCAGGCGCCGAGCCTCGCCCTTCGAGGCCGCCAGCCCCGCTGCCACCATCAGATCGACAATCGGCGTGGGCGCTGCCAGAGCGTGCTCTGGGATCTCCGTCGGCAGCTCGCGGTTCACGAACTGGCGCACAAAGCTCTCCTCAGCGGCCTGGGCGTCGGCGGGGCTGTGGAACTGGCTCACAATCTCGCGCGCCAGGCGCATCTTCATATCGCGCGGGTTGAAGCTGCCCGCCGCAAGGTTCTGGCGCAGCTCGGCCAGCTCGGGCAGCGGCATGTCGGAGAGCACCTCGAAGTAGAGCGGCAGCACCTCGTCGCTCAGCGACATCAGGCGGCCCAGCATCTCGGCGGGCGGCAGCGTGATATCCACCGTGTTGTTGAAGCTTTTGCCCATCTTGCGGCCGTCGGTGCCGGGGATCAGCGGCACCAGCAGCACCTGCTGCGGCGTCATGCCGTGCTGGGCCATCAGCTCGCGGCCAGCAAGGATGTTGAATTTCTGGTCGGTGCCGCCGAACTCCACGTCGGCCTGGATCGCCACCGAGTCGTAGCCCTGGAGCATCGGGTACATCAGCTCCAGGATCGTCAGCCGGGCGCCCTCCTCGTAGCGCTTGCGAAACGTCTCGTGCGCCAGCATCTGGGCCAGCGTAAAGCGGCCAGCGAGATCCAGCGCCTGCTCCAGCTTGAAGTCGCCGAACCACTCGCTCTGCCAGCGCACCTCGGTGCGGTCGCGGTCGATCACGCGGAAGAACTGCTCCATGTAGGTCTCGGCGTTGGCGCGCACCTCGGCGGCAGAGAGGCGCGAGCGCGTCTCGTCGCGGCCGGAGGGATCGCCGATCTGGGCCGTCCAGTCGCCCACAATCAGCACCACCTGGTGCCCAAGCGCCTGGAACTTTTGCAGCTTGCGCAGGCCCACCGCGTGGCCGATATGCATGTTGGGCTTGGTTGGGTCGAAGCCCTGCTTCAGGCGCAAGGGCTTGCCAGCGGCCAGGCGCTGCCGCAGCTCGGCCTCTACGATCACCTCGGCCACACCTCGGGTGAGCAGGTCGTTCGTCTCCATTGGCGTTCCTTCTGGGCGGGCGAAGGGCGCGGCGCGCCCAACAAAAAGAGCGTGGACAGTGCATCCACGCTCTCGAACAGTCTGCTCGCCCGCGACGCACACACCACGCTCGCCGCTATGGGCGATAGGGATAGGCGCGATAGCTGCGGGCAAAACGGTGCATTGCTTACGCTCCTGAAGTCGGTTCCCGGCTATAGTAGCACGGGAGCGCGGGCGCTGTCAATTGACACCGCGCCAGCGCTGCGGTACAGTGCCTGAGGCCTGTCGCAGCTGCGGCGGCCTCTTTTGTTCGCCTACGCTTTGGCAGATTGCAGATTGCAGATTGAGCGCAGCCGGGCACCCTGTATCCTGTTCCCTGTACCCTGTACCCTAATCTATGCCACGCCAGATCCTCCGGCTTTGCGGCCTCGTCTGCGCCGTCGCGCTGCTCCTGGGCAGCCTACCAGCCCACGCCACCCGCGCCCCCGCATCCGACGAGCCAGCCCTGTTCATTGTCCAGCTCGCCGACCCGCCACTTGGCGCGCGTGAGGCCGCCCAACCCGATGCTGCCAGCGCCCAGGCGCAACTCAGCGCCATTGAGGCCGGCCAGTCCGCCACGCTCGCTGCGGTCGCAGACGTGATGGGCGAGGCGCCCGAGCCGCGCTTTGTCTACCGGCGCGCCTTCAACGGCTTCGCCCTCGTGCTCACACCCGCTCAGGCCCAGGCGGTGGCCAAGCTGCCCGGCGTGCGCAGCGTGGAGCGCGACTACGTGCAAGAGCTGCACACCGACACCGGGCCAGGCCTGATCGGCGCAGCCCAGGCTGATCTGCGCCCCGCCTTGCTCCACGCCGCCCTCACCCCAGACCAGGCCGGGCTCTCCGGCCTGAGCGCCACTGGCCGCGCTGTGTTTGTCTACGACGCCCCAACAAAGCGCCTGAGCGTCCAGCTCTTCTACCAGGGGCTCAG
>JAYUYB010000386.1:0-10066 GCA_043752655.1 Chloroflexota bacterium | reverse complement strand
TGTCGATGCAGGGATCTTCTGCCAGGCCGCCCGGCTGGCCGCGCGCGGCGTTGGCGGGGGCGGGCTCACCTACCGCTGTGGGCACCGTGTTGAGCGCCGCGACCTGCTGCAACAGCGCATCGCTCATATCGAGGCTTGGCAGGTCGATGCTGGGCGCGGTGGAGGCGCGGGCGATGCCGCTTACATCAAAGACGGTGCTGATCGCAGCCTGGCTGCGGCCCTGAAGATCCTGGAGCAGGACGTCGAGGCGCTGTGCAACCAGCAGGCCGCCCACGAGCAGCTCCGTATTCGTGGCCTGATCGGTGACATACACCGGCGCCACGGTGTAGAAATGCACGCGATCCTGGCCGTCGGCGGAGCGGAATGAGATCAGGCCGCTGAACTTGTCGCCAAAATCGCCACTGCCGGGGATGGGGGTGCTCTTGCCCTGAAGCACAGCGTCCACCAGGGGGATGCCGGCGAGCGTGGTGCCGATGTAGCGGGTGGGCTCGCTGCTATTATTGGGGCTGCGCTCCCAGTCGGTGAGCGCCTTGCCGCTGGGGTCAAAGATGATCAGACGGTCGGGACGGACATTGTCATTGCTCTGGCCAAGTATCCAGAGCCCCTTAAGTGCTAGCTCCAGGCCGTCTACATCGTTGCTGCGCATGGCCTGGGGCACCGAGGGGGCGCCCGTCTCGGCGTTGGGAGCGGTGAAGCTGATCTGGCCGAGGTAGGTGATGTTGCCGATCTCGCGCTGGGCGAAAGCCTCGGTGAAGTTGCGGGCCACCTGGCCGAGCTGATTGTTGAAGCGCTCCTGCCAGCTATCTGCCACCAGCGTGATCGCAATAAACGAGCCCACAAGCATCACCAGGATCATCAAGCCGAGGTACGGCCCGATCACGGTGTACTTGAGCTGGGATCGATAGGTTTGGCTCAGTTGGCGCATCGTGTACTCGCCTAGACGCCGGAAGCTGGTGTCGCACGCCGAATCGCGCTTACACCTCGTAGTATCATTTGGAACTTTGGCCAATTATAGATCATCGCTGAAGCTCCTACAAACCCATAAGTTGACAATTTTGTGAGAAACATATTGTAAAGCCTTTTGAGCTTCCGGGAAGCTGATTTAGCTGTGCCGATGGCCCTGAACAAGCGGAACTGCAAAGGCAAAGGTGCTGCCGACGCCCTCCGCGCTCTGGAGCCAGATCTGCCCGCCGTGGGCTTCGACGGCCAGCTTGCAGAAGGTGAGGCCGAGGCCGGTGCCGCGCAGCTTGCGACCGCGCACCTGGCCAAACTTCTCGAAGATTCGCTCGTGGTACTGGGGCGGGATGCCCGGCCCCGTGTCGCGCACCCAGAAAATGAGCCAGTCGCCGAGGCCCAGGTTCGGCAGCTGCAGCGGCACGCCGCTCGACTCGGCAGGCGCGCCCGCCGTGAGCCGGGTGTGCGCCGCCCCCAGGGTGACGAGGCCGCCCGTGGGCGAGAACTTGATCGCGTTATCGAGCAGGTTTTGGAGCACGCGCACCAGCTTGCTGCGATCCGCCTCCACCAGCGGCAGGCCAACCGCCAGCGCCTGCGCCAGCTTCACGCGCTGGTTTTGCGCCGAGACGCGCAGCCGGTCGAGGGTCTGATCCACCAGGGCGTATGGCGAGAGCGGCTCGCACTCTAGATTTAGCCGCCCCTCCTCCATCTTGGCGATGTCGAGCAGCGTATTCACCATCTCCAGCATAGTCTGGCTACCCTGGTGGGCGATGCCGAGCAGCTCCTGCTGCTGTTCCGCAATCGGCCCGCCGAGACCGCGCTTCACCATCATGATCCCGTTCATGATCGCGGTGAGCGGTGCGCGTAGATCGTGCACGAGCATGCCGGTGTAATCCTCGCGCAGCTGATCTAGCTCACGCGCCTGCGAGATGTCCTGGAATAGGGCCAGGCGGCCAATCTCGGCGCCGCTGGCCTCGCGCACGGGCAGCATGTAGTGGCGGATGAAGCGTCGCTGGGCGCCGCCAAGCTCTAGCTCCACCACCGCCTCGGCGCTGCTGCCATCGTTGAGCCACGAGGGCGTGCTGATGTTGGTGGCGCGAGCGTTGAGGCCGCTGAGCAGCTCGCCCAGGTTGCGGCCGATCAGAGCGTCGCGGCTGATCTGGAGCAGGCCGGCCGCCTCGGGGTTCGCCGTCACAACCACGCCGCGCATGTCGGCCATCAGGATGCCGTCGTTGGTGGAGTTGAGGATCGCCTCGAAGCGATCGCGCACGGTGGTGACGGTCTGAAAAAGCCGTGCGTTCTCGATCGCCACACCGATCGTGGCGGCCATACGCATCATGCGCTTGGCCTCGTCCTCGGTGAAGAGCCCATCACGCTTGTTGAGCAGCTCGATCACGCCGATCGTGCGGCCCTTGATCACAATCGGCACGCAGAGGATCGTCTTCACCTCGTAGCCCACCGAGTCGCTCACATCGCGGAAGAAGCGCGGGTCGCTCTGCACGTCGTTCACAATATCGTAGCGCTGCGAGCTGGCCACGCTCCAGACAATGCCCTGGCCCTTGGGGATACGCACGCCGAACAGCTTCTCCTCGCCGGCCTCCAGCGTCATCACGAACACAAGCTCCTGGGTCTCCTCATCGAGCATCAGCAGCGAGCCGGCGTCCACGCGGAAATACTCGTTGAGCTTCTCCATCACCAGATGGTAGACCTCACGCGGGTTGAGCGACGAGGTAACGGCGGCGGCGATATCATTGAGCGTGGCGAGTTCGGCGCTGCGGCGCTGGGCCTTCTCGGTGATGCGGAACGAGGTGATGGCGGCGGCGATCTGGCCGGCCATGAGCCGCGCCTGAGCCACCTCGTTCTTGGAGAAGTGGCGTGGCTTGTGCAGGGTGCCGAAGATCAGGATGCCGATGCAGGTATCCTGCGACACGAGGGGCAGCAGCAGCAGCGAGCGAATATGCTCAGACTCCATCAGGCCCGCAAGGTTTACCGTGACAGGTTTCGCCTCGGGGGTGCGCAGGCTGCTGATGTCGTAGATCTGGGCGGACTGGCGCTCGTGCACCACCTGCTGTAGCACCAGCGTGTCGGCTAGCGCAAAGGCGGGCGGCAGGCTCACCCTGGGCGGGGCGGTGCTTGCCAGACGGGCCGTGTCGCCATCGTCGCCGATCAGCACCACGCCGCTGTTCGACAGATCGTAAAGCTGGGCAAACTCGTTGAGCCCGAGCATGAGCAGCTCGTCGAGGGTGTTGGCCGTCTCAATCGCCTCGGCGATGCGCAGCAGCGCGGCGGTACGTAGCTCGAGGGTCGGCTGATCTGCAGTATGATGATCGGGCATGGCTTATCCTCTGCCGGGTATCAGACGGTAGATGGCGCGAGATCGCCCCCCTGCGTCGGAGTGCAGGGGCGCAAGCGGCTCCAGCTGAAAGATGCTCTCTGGGCCAAGGCTGGCGACAAGCGGCTCGGCGACGAGCACCTCGTCGGGGCGGGCGAGGCGTTGGATACGGACAGCCTCGCGGATGGGCTCGCCGAGCAGCGCGATCGCCTGGAACTGCTCATCGCCTACGAGCCCGGCCACGCCGGTGCCAATCGCCACCCCGGCGCTAACACTTATGTCGCAGCCGAGCTGGGCGTGCCAGCGTCTGCGCAGGCGTCGGGCGGCGCTCTGCACAGCGTGGGCGGCGCTGAGGGCGCGGATGCGCTGGTCGCCGTGGGTCTCGGGGTAGCCAAACAGCGCCAGCAGGGCGCCATCGTTTTGGCGGGCGAGGTAGCCGTGGTGGGCGTGGATGAGCGCGGCAAGCTCGGCGAGGAAGGGCGTGATCACCTCGGCGAGCAGCGGGCCGGGCGCAAGGCGCGCCTCGCCACGCTCCAGGCCGGCGATCCCTACGGCGAGGGCGACAACCTCGCGCGCCTGTGGGGCGAGGGCACGCTCCATGGCGAGCGGGTCGGCCAGCAGATCGCTCAGCGCGCTGGGGGCGATGTGGCCCTCGAAGACGCGGCGGGCCACCGAGCTGTGGCCGGGGGCGAGCATCTCCTCGTACTGGCCACGGGCGAGCAGGGTAACGGCGTAGGCGGCGAGGGCCGAGGTGATCGCGAGGCTGCGGCGGCTGTAGTGGCGCGGCGCAGGCGCGGCCAGGGTAAGCACGCCGAGGGCGCGCTCGCCGTAGAGCAGCGGCACAACGAGCACCGAGCGCATATCGTCGAGCCCTGGCACAGGCAGCCAGCGCGTGTCGCGCTCGGTATCCTCCACGATGTCGGCGCGGCGCTCACGCAGGGCCCAGCCAGCGAGGCCGTACTTAAGGATCGGCCCCACCGTGACGCTGAGCGGCAGCACGTCGCCCTGTTTCAGCGTAACCCGGTAGCGCACGCGGCTCTCGTCGGCCTCGAGCAGTAGCAGAGAGCCGTGCTCCGAGTCCGTCACGCGGGCGGCTACGCGCAGGATCTGCTCCAGGGCGCGCTCAATGCGCTCGCTGCCTGCCAGCAGGCTGCCGAGCTGCTCGAAGGCCACGAGGCGGGCCGTCTCGCGCTCGAACAGGCGGCGGTGGACGCTGTTCTGCACCCCGAGGATCAGCAGGTCGGCGACACCCTGGGCGAAGGCGCGCTGCTCATCGCTGAGCCGCACGTCGACGCCCTCGGAGACCAGGCAGAGCATGCCGAAGGGCTGGCCGTGAACCAGCTGCGGCAGGCAGAAGAGCGTCACGGCCTCTGGGCCGCGCTGGAGCGGGAGCAGCTCGCGCACCTGGAGCCCGCTGTAAGTGGTGGCGCGCTGCTCGATCAGGGCGCGCCCAATCGCCGTCTCCTCCAGGTCGAGCGCTGGCTCCTGGGCCAGCTGCCCGAGACCCCAGGTGGCCACCGGGGTGAGGGCGGCGCGCTCGCCATCCAGCACAAGCAGGATGGCGCCCTGCACAGGCAGATGGGCGCTGAGCGGTACGACGGCGGCGGCGAGGGCGGCGCTGACATCAGGGGCGGCGCTGAGGCTGTGGGCGAGGGTAGGCAGAGCCTCGGGGTGCGGCACAAAGGCGAGCGCCTGGCTGAGCGTCTCCCGCATGTAGATCACATCGTCGCCGCCGAGGGCGACCGGGGCGGGGAGTGCAGTCTCGGTAAGTGCCACGGCGTGATAGTGCAGATCGTAGGCGGCCTGGCGCAAGGCGAGCTTCACGGCCACGCAGAGGGCAAGGCCGATCAGCAGGCCCACCAGCAGCGCTGTGGGGAGCCCTTCGGCGAGGGTGGCAGGCGGAGCACCGGCGGAGAGGCGCACGAAGCCGTAGACAAAAACGCCGAGGCCGAGGCCGGCGGCTAATGCGAAGGCGAAGACCCGCCATATATCGCTGCTCGGCAGTCGCAAGCTACGCCTTCCTGGTGCGGTGCTCCCTGATGGAAGGATAAACGCGCGCCTGCGGCAAGTTTGCAGGAAAACGCATGCGGACGCCGGTGCAGGCGTTCACCATCAGATTATAGACCGCGGCGGGAGGAAGGGCAAATCTGGGTTAAGGCGGAGGGAGCGGGGGGAGCGGGCAGAGCGGGGGGAGCGGGCAGAGCGGAGGGAGCGGGCGGAGCGGGCGGAGCGGGCAGAGCGGGCAGAGCGGGCGGAGCGGGCGGAGCGCAGCATGCTGCAATCTACAATCTGCGTCAGGAGGACGCCCCGGCCAGGTAGAGCTGCTCGTGGCGCAGGGCGATGGTTGCCCAGCCAAAGTGGGCGGCGAGCGTCGTGGCAGCGGCGGCGCGGGCGGCGCGGGCAGGCGCGTCGGCGGCCATGCGGGCGAGGGCTGTGGCGAGGGCGATCGGGTCGTCGGGGGGCACAAGCTCGGCGGCGGGCGCGAGCAGTGCGGTGTCGGCGGGGTCGGTGGGCTGCGTGGTAACGACGACGCAGCCGTGCGCGAGGGCGGCGAGCAGGCTGCCACGGCGGAACGAGGCGCCGTCGCGGAAGGGCAGGGCCACAAGGTCGGCGGCGAGCAGGTGGGCAGAGACAGCCGCCGCTTCGGCGTGGCCAGTCTCGATCACGCGAGCCGTAAGGCCGAGGGCGGCGATGCGGGCGCGCACTGTCTGGGCGTGGGCAAGATCGCTGGGCACGCTAGCGCTACCGCCCACGAGCAGGAGCCGCCAAGGGCGGCGCAGGGTGGCGAGGGCTTCCACGAGCAGATCCACGCCTTTGCTGGGCGAAAGCAGCCCGAAGTAGGCCACGAGCAGCGCATCGGGCGGGGCACCGAGGCGCGCGCGCCAGGCGGCAGGCGTGTAGCCGGGTGGCGGGGCGACGGGGATGTTGGAGCCAATCGGGATTATATGAGTGCTGAGTGCTGAGTGCTGAGTGCTGAGGGCGCGTAGCTGCGTGGCGTCGCTAAGGTTGGTGGCGATCACGGCGTCGGCATCGGTGGCGAGGCGGCGGGTAACCCACTGGCGCGTGGGGCCAGCCTTGGGGAAGAGGTAGGGCACACGCAGATCGTGGAAGGTGACGGCGACCATTGGGCGCCCTGATAGTGAGCACAGGCGCCAGGGCAGGAAGTTGATGCCGGGGCGCATGTTGTAGGCGCCGCTCTGGTACTGGATGTGAAGCCAGCTGGGACGCAGCTGGTCGAGGGCGGCGACCACGGCGGGCCAGCAGCGCGGCGACCAGTTGAGTCCCGTGTGGGCGCCGAGGATTTGCCGGGGCTCTTCCTCGCCAGGGGCGGCGCCGGGCGGGGGCGCGTAGGCGAGCAGGCGGCCACCTTGGATGGTGAGGACGGCCACGGCGTGCCCGCGCTGGCGCAGGGCGACGGCCAGCTGGTGGGTGTAGTCGCCCACACCGCCTGGCTGCGGGGGGTACTCGCCGCTGAGGAGGGCTAGCTTCATAGAGATACTTCCGGACGGCCCTTGTGGCCGCCCGGACGCAATTCCGGCCGCCTTTACGCTACGCCTGGCGTCCGATCAGGCTCTCGGCGAGGGCGCGCAGCTGGGCGCGGGCCGACTCGGCTGCGCTGTTGCCGGTGGTGTTCAGGCGGTCGATGGCGGCGAAGGCGGCAGCGTGGTGCTCGGTGGCCACGCCTGCGCAGTAGTCGCGGGACTCAGAGCTGTCGAGGATGGCGAGGGCGCGCTCCACCCCAGTCTCGTCCATCTGTCCCTCGCTGTAGAGGCGAGCGAGCTCGGCGCTGTCGGCGGAGTGGGCGAGGGCGTAGACCACCGGCAGGCTCACCTTGCGCCGGTAGAGGTCGGCCGCGCGCGGCTTGCCTGTCACCTCGGGGGCGCCCCAGATGCCGAGAATGTCGTCCTCGATCTGGAAGGCCAGGCCCACGCTGCGCCCGAACTCGCCCAGGGCTGCGGCGTCGGCGGTGGGGGCGCCGGCCACAAGCGCCCCCAGCTCGCAGGCACCGGCCACGAGGGCGGCAGTCTTGCGCCCGATCATCGCCAGGTAGTCGGGGGGGGCGATGCTGAGGTCGCCCTCGAAGCTGAGGTCGAGATACTGGCCCTCGCACACCTGGAGGATCACCTCGTCGAAGCGGCGCAGTACGGCGAGCGTGCGCTCGGGCGGCACGCCGGCCTCGCTGAGGCGATGGATGGCGAGGTGGGCGATCACAAACATGCCGTCGCCCGCGTTGATGCCCTGCGCCAACCCCCAGACCGACCAGAGCGTGGGGCGACCGCGTCGAGTGTCGCTGTTGTCTTCGATGTCGTCGTGGATCAGCGTAAAGTCGTGCAGCAGCTGCACCCCAGCGGCGAGCGGCATGGCCTGGGCGGGATCGCCACCGGCAGCCTGGCAGGCTAGCAGTACGAGCTGGGGACGGATCAGCTTGCCGGGGTCGGACTCCGCCGACTGAAGCTGGAGGTCGCGCCAGCCGAGGTGGTACTCCTGGAGCTGATAGAAGCGGGCGACGCGGGCCTCGGCGTGGGGGAAGGCGGCGCGCATGGCGGCCTGGAGTGCAAGCCGTGTGTCAGGTCTTGTCATAGGTTTATCAGCCAAACCACTTACAGTGATCGTTGTATGTAGTACGAGCATTGTGCGTACTACTGGCCTTCCTGATGCGATAAAGCGTCTCGCAAAAAGTGGCCCGCTTGTAACCCGCGTGTAATCAACATGGATTGTCTCACACAAGAGCGGCTAGTACACTCCCCCATATGTAAGGCCGTAGGAGCAGGGTGAAGATGAACCCGACGCATCGTTCCCCGAGCAGCGCCAGCCTTCACACGCAGCCCGCAACGTCAAAACAGAGGAGTGCCGTTATGCCGCTCAACATGCGCTTCCGCTTCAGCCCCACCAAGGATGGCCTGGTAAAGGTGCTCGGCCCGCTAGAGACTGAGATCATGCAGATTCTCTGGCAGGATGAGCGCAGCACGGTGAAGAAGGTGCATCGTCGCTTGTCGAGCCAGCGCGAGATCGCCTACACCACCGTGATGACCACCATGAGCCGGCTCTCCGAGAAGGGCGTGCTCAACCGCCACCGCGAGGGGCTGGCCTACGTCTACACGCCGTCCATCACCGAGAGCGACTTTGTGCAGCTGGTGGTGCGGCAGGTGCTCGATGGCCTGCTGGACGACTACAGCGACACGACCATCGAGTACATGGTGGAGTACCTGGCGCGCAACAATCCCGCCGAGCTTCAGCGCCTGCAGAAGGCCATCCAGGCCCGCACCGGCACGATGTAGGGTACGGGGTACAGGGTACAGGGTACAGCCGCTCACGATTTCAGCTCCCGTAGCGCTCTGCTAACGCGAAGCGCCCCACTTCCCACCACGCTTGATATAGTTGCGCACTTACAGGGTACAGCTCAGAGCATCCCCCGCTTTGCTGTGCCCTGTTCCCAGTTCCCTGTGCCCTCATTGAGCTCCCCCCACAGGTCGTACTCGGTGGTGCGCGTGATCTGCGCCGCTACGATCGTGCCAACTGCGGGCTCGCCCCACACAAACACCTGCCCATCAACCTCCGGCGCGTCGCGGAACGAGCGGCCCACAGCGAGCGGCCTGCCGTCGTCGGCCTTGCCGTGGCCCTCGATCAGCACGTCTACGCTGCGGCCAAGCCAGCGGCTATTGCGGGCGCGTGAGATGCGCTGCTGAAGCTGCATCAGCTCGTGCCAGCGGCGCTCGATCACCTGAGGGCGCACCTGATCGGGCAGCGTGGCGGCGTGCGTGCCGGGCTCCTGCGAGTAGCGGAAGGCGCCCACGCGATCAAGCTGCACGTCCTCCAGGAAGCCGAGCAGCGCGCGGAACTCCTCGGTGCTCTCGCCGGGGAAGCCCACGATGAAGCCGGAGCGCAGCGCGATGTCCGGCATGGCGGCGCGCAGATCGCGCAGGGTGCCCCTGGTGCGCTCGGTGTCGGGCGGGCGGCGCATGCGGCGCAGGGTGGCCGGGTGGGCGTGCTGGAGCGGCATGTCAAGATACTTGACGATCTGGGGGCGCGTGGCCATCACCTCGATCAGGCGCTCGCTGATGCCGTGGGGGTAGGCGTACATCAGGCGCACCCAGACATTGGCGGGAAGCAGCTGGCACAGCTCGTCGAGCAGCGTGGCGAGCCCGTCCTTCAGCCCAAGGTCGCGCCCGTAGTCGGTGAGATGCTGGGCCACCAGCACGATCTCACGCACGCCGGCGGCGGCGAGCTCCTGGGCCTCGGCGAGGATGGCGCCCATCGGCTTGGAGGCCATATCGCCCTTGAAGCTTGGGATGGTGCAGAAGGCGCAGCGCAGATTGCAGCCGTCGGAGATTTTTAGATAGGCCGAGGGCGTGGCGCGGGTGCGGCGGATCTGGGCCGTGCGCCAGTCGGCGTAGCTGCTCGGCTGCGCCTCGCCTGCCGAAGACAAGGAGATAAGGAGACCGGGAGACTGGGCGCCCGAGGGTGCTCCAGAGGTCCCCAGTGTTAACGGGATAACTGTGCGCTCCTTGTCTCCTTGTCTCCTTGTCTCCTTGTCCTGCACCAGGGCGCCAATCTGCATCCATTTTTGGGTGGAGAGGATATTGTCGACGCCGGGCACAGCGGCCACGAGCTCGCCGTGGGATTGGGCCATGCAGCCGGCGGCGATCAGCTGCTGGTCATCGCGCTTGCTCGCGCCGAGCGTTTTCAGCACCTCCAGCGTCTCCGCGCGGGCGCTGGCGATAAAGCTACAGGTGTTCACAATAATGATGTCGGCGTCGTCGGCGTTGGCGGCGAGGGTAT
>JAYUYB010000385.1:0-4224 GCA_043752655.1 Chloroflexota bacterium | reverse complement strand
GGCGATGAGCAGTTCCGCTTCGAGGCGCCCGTGGCTGCGCAGCCGGTCCCCGCCAGCGATGCCCCCACAGCTATCCCCGGCATTCTGCCGCCCGCCCACCCACTCTACCTGCCCCAGCAGCCGCTCCCGCCCCAGCAGCCGCTTCCGCCCCAGCAGCCGCTTCCACCGTCGCCCGCCCCCACAGCCGCCAGCCCGCGCCGCTCGCGCCTGCCGCTGATCCTCGGCGTGCTCGGCCTACTCAGCTGCGTACTTGTGTCCGGTCTGGTTGGCGGGGTCTTCCTGCTCACACGCGGGGGCGACATGCTGCCCAACGCCACCGGCGTAAGCTTTAGCGACGCCACGCCCGCAGGCCCCGCCCCCACGCGCGCCCCCGTCGCCAATGCCAGCGCCGCCAAGTGGACGGTGCTGGTCTATCTTGATGGCGACAACAACCTGGAGCCCGACGCCCTCACCGACTTCCGCGAGATGGCCACGGTCGGCTCCAGCGACGAGCTCAAGATCGTGGTGCAGCTCGACCGGATCAGCTCACGCGAGGAGTGGGACGACAGCTCGGCCGACAACTGGGACGGCACCAAGCGCTTTCTGGTGGAGCGCGGCATGGAGCCCGACGAGGCTGCGGCGCTTGAGGATCTGGGCGAGCAGAACATGGGCGACGCCGCCACGCTCGCCGATTTTGTGGCCTGGGGCGTACAGAGCTACCCCGCCGAGCGCTACGCCCTGATCATCTGGGACCACGGCGCCTCGTGGCTTGGCATCGCCAGCGACGACACCGACGACGGCGACACGCTCTCGCTCCCCGAGCTCAGCTCCGCCCTGGAGACTGCCCGCGAGCGCAGCGGCTACGGCACGCTCGACCTGATCGGCTTCGACGCCTGCCTGATGGCCCAGCTCGACGTGCTCAAGGCGGTCGAGCCATACGGCCAGGTGGCGGTGGCCTCCGCCGAGCTGGAGCCAAACCAGGGCTGGGCATGGGATGTCTGGCTGGAGGCGCTTGCCAGCGACCCTGACCAGGACGCCGTCGCCATCGCCCCGGCGATTGTGGAGAGCTACATCGCCTCGTTCGAGGCGAGTGGCGAGACCGACGTGACGCTCTCGGCCTTCGACCTGACGCAGATCGGCGCGGTGGGCGAGCGGCTCGACGAGCTGACCGGCGCGATGCTCGATGGCATGGGGCCGAACTACAATGCCATCGCCCAGGCTCGCTCGTTTGCCGACGTGTACGCCCCTAGCTACCCCGAGGAGTTCAACGCGGTAGACCTGGGCCACTTCGCGCAGCTGCTGCCCGAGCAGGGCGCAGACGACGAGGTGGTGCGCGCCGCCGCAGCTCTGGAGAGCGCGATCGGCCAGGCTCGTATCGCCAACGGCGCGGGCAGCTACCATCGCAACAGCAGCGGCCTCTCGATCTACTTCCCGCTGGTGGAGGAGCTGTACATCGACGAGTACGAGCGCGGCTCGCCGCTGCCGCGCCTCACCCGCTGGGCCGACTTCCTCAAAGGTTTCTACGGCGCCGAGGCAAGCGCCATCACCCAGCCCGGCATCGCCGAGCTCCAGGTTAGCGACAGCACGGTCAGCGTCAACAGCCCCGTCAGCCTCACCGGCACCGTCTCCGGCGAGGACATCGCCTACGTCTTCTCGTTCATCGGCATCGCCAACGCCAGCCGCGACACGGTGGATCTGATCTCGGTGGACTTTATCTACCCGCCCGGTGCTGCGCCCAACGGCGATGCGCCAAACTGGCAGGCGGGATCGTACGACCTGCGGCTGGAGTGGGACGCCACAAACTGGTATCTGAGCAATGGCAGCGAGCAGATCGAGGCGCTGCTAGGCCCGGTGAAGTACGGCGGCAGCTTCTACGGCGTGGAGGGCGTGTATACCTCAGCCGCCACTGGCGAAAAGATCGACGCGGGCCTGATCTTCAACGTGAGCCAGGGCCAGGGCACGCTCGCGCGCATCTGGGGCTTCCCACGTGGCAGCGACAACCAGGAGGCGCAGCCCTACGAGCTGCTTCCGACGGCGGGCGACAGCTTCACCGCCTTTACGCGCTCCTACACCGACGCAGGTGGCGAGCTGACGGCCGGCCGCGTGGAGGGCCAGACGATCACGTTTGGCGAGCAGCCGCTGACCGCGAGCCTGGGCGGCACCGCAAGCGGCGACTACGTGATGGGCTTCCTGGTGCGCGACATCGCGGGCGGCTTCTCGTACGACTTTGTCGACGTGACGGTGGACAACAGCGGCGCGAACAACGCGCCGGTGCCGCCAAGCGGCGTGTCTGGCCCGGGATCGCAGCTCGGCTACCTGGCCTACAACAACGCCAAGCTCGGCTTTCGCCTGGAGCACCCAGAGGCGTGGACGGCCTTCGACACCGGGCGCGAGAAGCTGGTTTTCTACGACGAGAGCGCCGCAGACGGCGTCTACTTTAACGTGGATGTGTACACGCTGGGGCTGGATGAGCAGGCCGCCAACAGCGACATCCTGCGCCAGCTGATCGAGCTCGCCACGGAGACAGCGGAGGGCGAGCTGCGCGCCGAGGAGCTAGATTTCCCGATCGCCGGACGCACTGGGCGCAAAATCGAGTATGTTTATCGCAACCAGAGCGGAGAGCTAAGCTACGTGGTAGCCATCGCGGCAACAAGCCCCACCAGCGGGCGCACCTACCTGATAACGACCGAGGCGCCCGAGGCCGCGTTCGACGCGCAGCTCAAGACCTTTAACACGATGCTTGGGACACTGGAGATCGACTGATGAAATTCTCTGATATGTTTAGCACCGCCCTGGAGAACCTGGGACGGCGCAAGGTGCGCACGGTGCTCACCTCCACCGGCGTGATCGTCGGGATTCTTACGATTGTTACGATGGTGTCGCTTGGCGTAGGCGTGCAGCAGGAGGTGCGGGCGCAGTTCGCCGCCCTTGGGCTGGAGAACGTGTTCGTGCGGCCCGGCGAGGCGACTGAGCGCGACTTCTTCACCCAGTTTGGGCTGCCCGAGCGCGAGCAGCCGATCACGCCGGAGGTGCTGGCGGCCTGGGAGCAGCTGCCGAATGTCAAGGGCGTCACGGCGCAGATCACGCTGGACGGCGTGACGACGCTGCTGGAGCTGCCGGGCGGCGAGCTGGCGCCTGTGCGGGTGACAGGGCTGGACGTGTTTCCGAACCCCTTCCGCACTGCGTCGGTGGCGCTGGCCGGCGACATCACCCCGGTGGAGCAGGCGGGCACCGTGGTAATCGCGGCGGGCGCGCTGCCGCGCAGCGTGCAGGCCGAGGCGCTGGCGGGCCAGGAGCTGGCGATCGTGCTGCGCAGCCCGCGCGGCGAGAGCCAGCGCTTCCCGGTGCGCGTGGCGGGCGTAAGCGACCTGGACGAGAACGAGCTACAGGCGTCGGCCGCCGACATGGCCGCCATGAAGTCGTGGTGGTTCAACACGCCGAGCTACCTGGAGAGCCAGGGCTACGATCTGGCCGTGATCCAGGCCGAGGATGTGCAGGCGGCGGCGGGGCTGGTGCGCAGCTTCCGCACCGACGGCTACCGCGTGCAGTCGCTGGAGCTGATCCTAGACCAGGCGAACCGCGTCTTCGCCGTGATCAACGTGATGCTGGCCTCGGTGGGCGGGCTGGCGCTGTTCGTGGCCTGCCTGGGCATCGTGAACACAATGATCATGGCGATCTACGAGCGCACGCGCGAGATCGGCACGCTCAAGGCCATCGGCGCCTCTCGCGGGGATATTCGGGGGCTGTTTATGCTAGAGGCGGGCCTGATCGGGCTGCTCGGTGGCGTGGTTGGCATCGTGGGGGGCTGGGCGCTGGGGTTGCTGCTGAACCAGGTGATCGCCTGGTATATTGAGCAGGAGCAGCTGCCGATCGCGGCGACCTTCTTCGTGACGCCGTGGTGGCTTGTGCTGGCGGCCCTGGCCTTCGCGGCCCTGGTGGGCGTGGTGGCGGGGCTCTACCCGGCGGCACGGGCCGCCCGGCTCGACCCGCTGGTGGCGCTGCGCTACGAGTAGCAGAGCCAGGGAACAGGGGACAGGGGACAGGGTAGCGCAGCGCGCAGCGCGCAGAGGGCGCAGAGGGCAGAAGGGACAACCTACGCGCTGCACGGCTTTTGCATTACCGCTAGCACACCTCGGCGTACATAGCTTTACAGTTTGAAGCGGGCTTTAGCCCGCCACAATGCGGCGTTCGCCGTAGGCGAACGTACGCTTTAGCGTACTAGAGAGGACACGAGGGGATGTCGTA
>JAYUYB010000384.1:0-1552 GCA_043752655.1 Chloroflexota bacterium | reverse complement strand
CTCCTGACGGAGCGTGAACGGGGCGTACTACGTCTGCTTGGCCGCGGATTGACAAATAAGGAGATTGGCGCGCAGCTGGGACTCACCGAGATGACGATTAAAGGCTACGTCAGCGAGATCCTCGGCAAGCTCCAACTACCGGACCGCACACAGGCCGCCCTGCTAGCGGTGCGCTACGGCCTCATCCCGCTCGACGAATTGCCCGACATCCCCCACCTGTAGCTTTGCTCGCTCCAGGTGGCGCAGCTTCAGGCGGGGGCTACAGCGTGATCACCTGATCGGGCGGATTGCCAGCAAGGGCGGCGTAGAGGTCGGGGAAGCAGCCCACGCGCACCCCGGCCACGGTGCCGCTGGGCGTGCAATTGCCAGGCTCGCCCTCGGCGAGGTGGCGCTCCAGGGCGCACTGGTCGCAGAGCATCAGCAGCATGCCCTGCTCGGCCACCACCTTGCCCAGCCGCTCGCCGAGCGGATCGCCGGAGCGCAACAGGTACGTGTTGTCGTCGAAGAAAAACATGCCCACCACGGTGGCGCCGTGGTTGCCGGCCTCGAGCTGCGGAAGAATCATCTTGCCGAGCTTGTAGCTGGCGGTGTGGCCCGAGGTGCTGAATACGTAGGCGACCTTCATCATCTGCTCCCATGCTGTTGCGAGATACACATCTGCCAAGGCCGATGCCCTTCTGGCAAGCGATAGTGTATCGCATCTGACCACCGGATGCTTTATCCGCAGATGACGCAGATTTCCAGCCCATTTTTAGCCCCCACTGGCGATAGCTCGGGATATTGCCTCCGCCCTGCGTGCCATCTGCGTCATCTGCGTCATCTGCGGACGAACATGTGCTAGAGCGCCACGAAGCGGTACCCCACGCCCCACTCGGTCTGGATAAGCTCGGCGGCCTGCGGGTCGATGGCGATGAGGTGGGCGCGCAGGCGCCGCACGTGAACATCCACGGTGCGTGCGTCCAGAAAGCCGCCGACCTGGCCCCAGACCTGGCGGAGCAGTGCGTCGCGGCTAAACACCTGGCCAGGGTGGCTGGCGAGCAGGGCTAGCAGATCGAACTCGCGCGGGCGCAGGTCGAGCGGGGTGCCGCGAAAGCTGGCGCGACGGCGGGCCTGGTCGATCTGGAGCTGGGCGGTCGGCGCAACGGGGGCCGCGGCGACCTGGGCGCGCAGGGCGGCCACCTCGGCGGCGCGGCGGAGCAGGGTGCGCACGCGGGCGGCCAGCTCGCGGACCGAGAATGGCTTCACGACATAATCGTCGGCGCCAAGCTCAAGGCCCACCACGCGATCGATCTCGTCGCCACGGGCGGTGAGCAGGATGACGGGCACGGCGAGGCCCTGGGCGCGCAGGCGGCGCAGCAGCTCGAAGCCGTCGATGCCGGGGAGGCCCACGTCGAGCAGCAGCAGGTCGGGCGGGCTCTCGGCGAGCATAGCGAGGGCCTGCTCGCCGCTGGCGGCCACAAGCACCGCGAAGCCCTCGCGCTCCAGGCGCTCGCGCAGGGCCGCCACAATTGCGGGCTCGTCATCGACGATCAGGATGCGCTGCATTAGGAGG